>JBDNGW010000242.1:0-7320 GCA_041689735.1 Leeuwenhoekiella sp.
GTTTGAGCCCACATTACCCTGTGCGATCAAAACGCCCAGATTGTTTGCACTCAAGTGTACATTAATATAACCGTCTATAGCGATCATTTCAGCATAACTTATAGCGGTTTCATCATTATAAGCCGCCACACATTGGTCTTACTTATACCTGTAGAACCATCTACGCTGGTAAGATCAATTACTATAGCGCCTGGTGCGTCTGCCACTGATCCTGCATGAATGTGTGCAGGGTGCATATTACCAGCAACAGTTCCAATTAATTCTAAGGTAACCAAAGTTTCACCGTTTGCACGGGCTTTAAAACTAGCTGCTCCCTTAATGGCAGCGTCGCTTACTTCTCGCAAGATATAAGTTGCGCTATCTCCAGTCAACTCATTTTGCCCTATATCACCTTGAGCCAATAAAGTTCCCAGATCTGATGCACTTGCATGAACATTGATATATCCGTCATATTGTAGCAGGTCTGCATAGGTCACCGGACTATCATCATTTAATGCGGCTACTTGTGTAGCACTCATTCCTGTAGCTCCATCAACCGCTGTTAAGTCTATTACAATCGCGCCACTTTCAGCAGCGGTATTCATAGGAATATGTGCTGGGTGAGAATTACCAGCGCTCGTACCCTCTATATCCAATGCAACGAGCGTGCTACCATCTTTACGTTCTGAAAAAAGTGCAGTACCCATTATAGCTGGATCAGAGACAGGACCTAATGCATATTCTTTTGTATTTCCGGTCAGTTCATTGGCACCTATATCGCCCTGGGCAATCAATACGCCCAGATTTTGTGAACTAAGGTGTACATTTATATAACCATCATAATTCAACAAGGCACTGTAGGTTACCGCGCTTCCGTCATTAAATGCATCAACCTGTGTTGCACTGTAACCAGTAGTTCCGTCTACGGAAGCAAGGTCTATTACAATAGCGCCACTTTCAGCCGCACTGTTCATATGAATATGTGCAGGATGTGATCCTCCAGCAGTTGTGCTGTCTAATTTTAATTCAACCAAAGCCGTACTGTCTTTACGTTGAGAAAATGTTGCAACGCCCATAATTGTCGGATCAGACTTGGAACCTAAGGTATAGTCTTTAGTTTTTCCTGTAAGTTCATTTGCGCCTATATCACCCTGAGCTACCAGCGTACCTAGATCAGTAGCGCTTAGATGCACATTAATATAACCGTCATAATTTAATAGATCGCTATACTTTACGGCAGAACCATCATTAAAGGACTCAATGTGCGTTTGGCTTATACCAGTGGAACCATCTATTGCAATAGCCCCACTTTCTGCTGCACTGTTTTTATGTATATGCGCTGGATAAGATGCGCCATCAGATGTACCGTCCAAATCAATGGTCAAAAGTGTTGCACCACTCACACGTTCTGCCAAAGTTGCTGTACCACTGATACTATCAATGGCCTGACTTACAAGTGCATATTCTGTAGTTTGACCAATTCAGCTCATTAATACCTATATCACCTTGCGTAATAAATGTTTGCGCATCGCTGGAAATTTGCACATTAATGTGTCCATCATAATCGATCAATTCTTCATAGCTTAAAGAGGTGACGTTTGTAGTGCTCTTACGAGTCGCACCGTCAACAGGGTTCAAGGAAATTTCTACCTCTCCACCCTCAATTACACTGTTAGAAACTATATTGGCAGGATGCATACCTTCTATAACTTCTAGAAGAATGATAGTGATGTCTGTAGAACCATCGGTCTTCTTAATAAAATCAACTTTACCATCAATGCCAGAACCTTATGCTCCACCAATGTTTAAAGAAGTACGATCACCTGTTTCATTCGCGGCAATCACTTCTGCGTCGTCTTCTTGACAGCTAATAAGGCCAGCAATTAAGATCACAAATAAGAAATAAATTTTTTCATAAAAACACTAATTTTTTGAGATTTATGTATTAATATATACGCCATGTTTGAAGCATAAATAATGTGCATAATTAATTAAAGTTTAACCAAAATCACCCTAAATACATCTTAAATTAATGTTAAAAGAAAAAATTGTAATTCTTACCGGAGCAGGAATAAGCGCAGAGAGCGGCCTTAAAACATTCAGGGACGCAGATGGCTTATGGGAAGGGCATGACGTTATGGAAGTTGCAACCCCACAGGGTTGGGAAGCCAATCAAGAACTTGTTCTGGATTTTTATAATCAGCGTCGAAAGCAATTGCTAAATGTTCAACCTAACGCGGCTCATAAAGCGCTCGTAAAGCTGGAAGAAAAATTTGAAGTCACCATTATAACCCAGAACATTGATGACCTGCATGAGCGTGCCGGCAGTTCAAAGATCATTCATTTGCATGGCGAACTTTTAAAGGCACGCAGCAGTGTAAATGAAAATGATATTCAAGAATGGAAAAAGGATATTAAGGTGGGTGATTTATGTGCCAGAAATAGCCAGTTACGCCCCCATGTTGTCTGGTTTGGTGAGGCGGTGCCATTGCTTGATGTTGCCGCAATGGCGGTTATGCAGGCAGATTATGTGTTGATCGTAGGCACTTCTATGCAAGTATATCCCGCTGCAGGCCTTATGGATTATGCTCCAGATAAAGCCAAACTCTATTTTATAGACCCCCGACCAAATGTCCGATCTTCTGCCAATTTAAAAGTAATTGCGGAAAATGCATCTACGGGAGTGCCTACTCTGGTCGATCAGCTTTTAGCAGATACTTGAGCCGCGTCACCTTTGCCCAGTCCAGCAGAGCAATGGTTTCAGCAGGGGTCAAATCTGCTTCCTTATGTATAAATGTATATGATTCCAGCGGCATTTCGCCATCCTCAACCTCTTCCCCCACTTCTTTGAGTTTTTTATTTTTCCGCTTTGTGGAATAACCTTTCCAAGCCGAAAAGTTCAAATGATGCTTCCCCTCTTCAATATGATCATTCAACCAGAAAGAAACCGGCGCAACCTCTGCATACCAGGGATACTGAGTCTGGTTACTGTGACAGTCATAACATGCTGATTTCAAAATCGCCGCTACTTGCTTGGAAGGCTTGGTTTCGGCCAGAAAGGTTTTCAGGCTCTCATAACTACCACTGTTACGCTCAGGGCGAACAAATTGTATGGCAATTAACGCGATGAGAGCGAGGACAAGAAACCGTTTGATCCAGATCATTATTGTTGGGTTTTGGGTCGAAAATACAAAAATTCAGGAAATTACAAACTATTTATATACAACGACTAAATTTACATTGGGGTTTGAGATCCCGCCGTAGCAATGTATCTTTGCCGCCTTAACAAAATAAGCTATGTCCAACGCACTTGAAGCCGTATCACCCATAGACGGCAGATATCATAAAAAAACTGCATCCCTATCCCCTTTCTTTTCTGAAAAGGCATTAATAAAATACCGTGTGAAAGTGGAAGTGGAATATTTTATCGCGCTTTGTGAACTTCCGCTCCCGCAGTTGAAGGCTATAAATCCAGCAAAATTTGAATCGTTGCGTGCCCTTTATACCGATTTTAGTATGGAAGACGCCCAGGTCATTAAAGATATTGAAAAAGTCACCAACCATGATGTAAAGGCCGTTGAATATTTTATCAAGGAAAAGTTCGATACCCTTGAGCTGGCCGATTATAAAGAGTTTATACACTTTGGCCTTACTTCGCAGGATATTAACAATACCGCTATCCCGTTGAGCTTAAAAGATGCGGTCAATGAAGTTTATTTACCCCAGCTCCAAGAACTTATTACCTTTTTAAAGCAACTTGCAGACGACTGGAAAGACGTTTCCATGCTTGCCAGAACCCATGGCCAACCAGCATCGCCAACCAGACTTGGAAAAGAACTGTTGGTTTTTGTGGTTCGTCTTGAGGAACAGCTTAAGCTATTGAAGGAAATTCCCAACGCGGCAAAATTCGGCGGGGCTACCGGAAATTACAACGCCCATAAAGTCGCCTATCCCAATATTGACTGGAAAGCATTTGGTAGCAATTTTGTGCACAAAACACTAAAACTGCACCACTCCTTCCCTACTACGCAGATTGAACATTATGATCATATGGCGGCGCTTTTTGACAATTTAAAGCGTATAAATACCATTTTAATAGACTTGGATCGCGATTTATGGACGTATGTTTCCATGGATTATTTTAAGCAGAAGATCGAAGAAGGCGAGATAGGCTCGTCTGCGATGCCGCACAAGGTAAATCCCATAGATTTTGAGAACAGTGAAGGAAACCTGGGCATCGCAAATGCCATTTTCGAGCATCTTTCGGCAAAATTGCCAATTTCACGTATGCAGCGCGATCTGACTGATAGCACGGTGTTACGTAACATTGGAGTACCTTTGGGACATACAATTATCGCACTGCAAAGTTCACTCAAAGGATTGAAAAAACTGGTGCTCAACGCACCAAAATTTGCTCAAGACTTAGAAGACAACTGGGCGGTAGTCGCGGAGGCTATTCAGACTATCTTACGTCGTGAAGGCTATGCGAATCCCTACGAGGCACTTAAAGGACTAACGCGTACACATGATAAAATCTCACAGCAATCTATTAGATCATTTATAGAAACCTTAGATGTAGATCAGAAAATCAAAGAGGAGCTCAAAGCCATAACTCCAGAGAATTATACTGGTATTTAACTCATGATCAACAAAAAAAGCGTTAAAATAAGCTTATAACAGACTAAAAACCGATCATTTTGATCGGTTTTTAGCGTTTATAGGCCAATAATCGCAACGCATTAAAAACCACGACCAGTGTAGAACCTTCATGAATGGCGACCGCCACGCCTATATTTGCCAAATTTAAAATTGTCGCTGGTACCAAAAGCGCAACGACACCAAGACTTAACCACAGGTTTTGCTTAATAATACTTTTAGCCTTTCTGCTCAGGCCAATGGCAAAAGGCAAGGTCGCCAGATTATCTGCCATAAGTGCAATATCAGCAGTCTCGAGCGCTACATCGCTTCCCGCTGCGCCCATAGCGATGCCCACGGTACTGTTAGCCATTGCTGGCGCGTCGTTTACGCCATCGCCAACCATGGCAAGTTTATTTTCCTGCGCTTTGAGTTCTTTGATTGCATCCACCTTTTCTTCGGGCAGCAAACTGCCGCGGGCTTCGGTCAGTCCTATTTCTGCGGCAACGGCATCGGCTACTTTTTGATTGTCGCCTGTGAGCATAACCATTTTCTTGATGCCTATTTTTTTGAGTTCGCCAAGCGTAGTTTTGGCCTCTTCCCGAGGCGTATCCATTAATCCCAGAATCCCTATAAAATCCCCATCACGTTTGATGAGCATGGTCGTTTTCCCTTCAGATTCAAGCGTTATCACTTGATTTTCAATGGTTTTTGGTACTTTAATACCTGTTTCGGTAAATAAAGCAAGGTTACCGACATATATTTCGCTTTCGCGGAAGCGTGCTTTAATACCTTTTCCCTGCACAGCTTCCAGGTGGTCAACCTCAGAAAAGTTTGCCCCGTCGCCTAATTTTGCTTTTCCATCGCGCACGACCGCTCTCGCGAGAGGGTGATCGCTTAATGCCTCAACAGCAATAACTGTTTGTAACACTATCTGTTCATCAATATCGCCCAGCGCAATGACGTCTGTCAATTTTGGTTTTCCTTCGGTAAGCGTGCCGGTTTTATCAAATGCGATCGCAGTAAGTACACCTAGATCTTCCAATGGTTTACCACCCTTTATAAGTACGCCGCCACGCGCGGCGCGAGCCACTCCGCTCAACACTGCAGAAGGTGTGGAAATGGCGAGCGCGCAAGGACTGGCAGCAACCAGAACCGCCATAGAACGGTAAAAACTTTCGCCCCATGTTTCATCAATAATCAGAAAAGCAAGATTGAGCAGAGCAACCAGCGCGATCACGGAAGGCACGTAATATTTCTCAAATTTGTCAGTAAGACGCTGGGTGGGGGACTTTTTATCCTGAGCGTCCTGGACCATTGCGACCAATCGTTTTAATGTAGAATCTTTCGCTTCCTTGATCACGCGAACTTCCAAAGAGGAATTCCCGTTGATCGTACCGGCAAAAACCCGACTTTCATCAGGGATTTCTTTTTCATTTTCAAATTGCCGCTGCACATCTGCAATGGCGATTTTATCTGCCGGAACGCTTTCGCCAGTAATGGGCGCTTGATTGACACTGCTCTCGCCTTTCACGATCACCCCGTCTGCCGCGATCTTACTATTGGGCCGCACGACGATAATATCGCCCAACTCTAATTTCTCAATTCCTACTTCTTGTGTGTCGCCATCTTTTTTGAGCAGGGCAGTTTTAGGTGCTAAATCGGTTAGGGAAGCGATAGATTTTCGCGCTTTGCCCATAGCATAATGTTCAAGCGCGTGGCCAAGGCTGAAAAGAAAAAGCAACAGCGCACCTTCCGCCCACTTATCAAGAATCGCGGCTCCTATAGCAGCTACAAGCATCAAAAAATCTATTTCAAACCCGCCTTTTGCAATTTTCTCAACCGCTTCTTTGCTGGTGTAAAAACCTCCAAAGAAATAGGCTGCGAGGTACAGAGACCAAGGAATAGTAGCTGAGATTTCAGTAAAGGTATCAAGTGAAAAACCGGTAATAAGACAGATTCCACTTAAAATGGCGAAATACAGTTCGGTGTTTTTACCTAAAAAACCTTCGTGTTCTTTTTCTTCATGTACGTTTGCGCAACAGTTGGCCATCTTATTTATTTTATTTTGGTGGAAAAGTAGCATTTCTCAACACGCAATGGAAGTGCAAAAGTATTTTCCCCTAAGCCCTCAGAAGGAATGAAATCCTCCCCTAGCCCCTTCTAAGGAGCGGGACTTAAAAGCAACGTGATAGAATAGTTGGGATTAATAGCTGTGGGGGATGTTTCTAAATAGGGGAATCATAATTTGTATTACCACATCTGTCGCAAATTCCCTGAACAACGAGGTTCATGTCGTGAGCACTGTAACCGGGCGGAAGACTGATCAGGGGGATTTTATATTCGGTGAGACAAGTGGTCTCGTCACAATTACTGCAATGAAAATGAAGGTGCAGGTCATTATGATCTTCAACCGTGCAGCCATCTTCACAAAGCGCATATTTTGAAATTCCAGTACCATCATCAATCTGATGAACGATGCCCTTATCTTCAAAGGTTTTTATGGTGCGATATAATGTGGTGCGCTCTGCTTTGGCAAAGGCTTTTTCTATATCGGTAAGGGCTACGGCTACCTGTTTTTGCGCCATAAATTTGTAAATAAGTTGGCGCATAGCGGTAGGCCGCACTTTTTTTTCAATTAAAAATTCTTCGATTTTGATCATTTTTTGAATCCTCTTTTACGGAAATCTGCTCTTTAATATAATA
>JBDNGW010000243.1:0-2474 GCA_041689735.1 Leeuwenhoekiella sp.
CGAATTATTTTTTTAAAGTCGAGATTCGAAACCCGACCCTCCCGATGCAAGATCGGGATGCCCTTAACCAACTGAGCTAATTGCCCGAATAATTCGTTTGACAAAAAATTAACTTCACTTTTGCCTTAGCGGCAGCAAATATAGACCAATTTATAAAACCATAAAACACTTTCTAAATAAATAATCAAATTATTTCTGCAACCACAAAAGTACTTCCCCCTACAAAAATTAGATCATTTTCCTTTGCAACCGCAAATGCTGCTTTATAGGCTTCTTCCACCGAAATATAAATCTCACCTTTTAGCCCGAAAACCGCTGCTTTTTCCCTTAAAATCGCTTCATCTAGGCCACGTTCTAAATTGGGTTTGCAAAAATAATAGATAGCCTCTTTTGGAAACAAAGGTAAAATCGAATCCAGATCTTTATCATTGACCATGCCCATTACAATATGCAATTGCTCAAAGGTCTCTTGATTGAGCTGTTTAAAAACTTCCAGCAGCCCTTCTCTATTGTGTCCAGTGTCGCAAAAAATCTTAGGTGCATCTCCTAGTTGCTGCCAGCGACCCATAAGACCTGTTAGCTTCGCTGCGTCTTTGATTCCTTCGGCTATATGTTCCGGCTTTATTAGAAAAGTCCCGTTCGCTTGCAGGACTTCAAGTGTCTTGAGTACTGTTTTCTTATTTTTTTGTTGGTAATACCCTTTCAGATCAGATGTATAATCCGGAAAATCAGTATCTGATGCAAAACTGATCGCGCAACCCTCCTCCACCGCTTTTTGAATAAAGACCGTTGTGGTTTCCTCTTGCTTTTCGCCAATAACCACAGGGATACCTTTTTTTATGATTCCGGCTTTTTCCGCAGCGATCTCTTTAAGGGTGGTACCCAAAAAAGCCGTGTGATCTAGGCCAATATTGGTAATTACCGAAATTTCTGGTATAATGACATTCGTAGCGTCGAGCCTTCCGCCCATTCCGACTTCTATCACTGCGACATCTACTTGTGCCGCCGCAAAATACTGAAACGCCATCCCCACGGTAAGTTCAAAAAAGGAAAGTGATTGCTTTTCTATGAATTCCCTGTGTTTTTCAATAAAAGAAATCACATAATCCTGCGGAACCATCGCTCCGTTTACACGAATGCGTTCCCGGAAATCTTTTAAATGGGGTGAGGTATACAGACCGGTTTTATAACCCGCTTTCTGAAGCACGGCGGCAAGCATGTGGCTGGTGCTGCCCTTGCCATTGGTACCTGCCACGTGAATGGTTTTGTACAGCTCATGAGGATGACCCAGATGCTCATCGAGCAATTTGATATTGGTAAGGTCTTTTCTGAAAGCTGCCGCGCCCTGGCGTTGAAACATGGGCAAGCGGGCAAACATCCAGTCCAAAGTTTCTTGATAATCCATCAATCGGAAAGACTGAATTTGTAGATGATTTTACCTATTTGTCTTGACGGCGCCTTACTGTCTGGATTGAACCGTGTTGCAAGCGCTGCCGTTTTTGCGGGATCCAATAAACATTTTGAATTGTTGGTCGTTCCCCGAACGCCGGCGGTGGCCTTGATCACATTTCCCTCGCGATCAACTTCAATACTTACGACCACAATACCCGCCTCGTTACACTCCTGAACGCGCTTGGGTTTACTGAGTGCTTTACGGCCGCCCAACTGATAATTCCCGTCACCGTCCAGACCTTTTCCCTGGCCATAATAACTGGATGCATTCACAGAACCATTAGGATCGCCTTTATCTCCGGGCTTACCGTCGTTGCCTTCCCCGCCTTTGGCAGATCCTTCGCTTTTGGGTCCGTTTAAAATACTGCTTAAGGCATCTGTGGTGGATTTATCTGGTTTTGGATCTGGTTTTTTGACTTCTTCTACCGGCTTTTTGGGAGCCTCCTTTGGCTTTTCAACCACTGGTTTTATTTCTTCCTTCTTGGGTTCCTCTTTGATCACCGGCGCTTCCTCTATTTCCTGGGTAACCACTTCTTCTTTGATTTCCGCGGTTTTTTGAGTTACGGGTTTCGGTTCTGGTGCGGTATTTCTCGGAGCGGAAGCAATGGCTGCCTTGGGCTGTACGGCACCTTGACCGGTATCACTTGTCCCAAAGTTGATAGCAATCCCACTTTCTGGCGGTGGATCGAGATAAGTCATTCCCACAAAAAATAAAAGCAGGATGAACAAGGCATAAATAATGCTTGTTATCGTAAAGGATTTGCGTTTATGTACGGTGTTAAGGAAAGTCAATATATTAATTAAAAATTGTTAGTTGTTAGTATAAACGGATTATGGTTTAATATTCAGCAATTTTCAAACAGCCTGTATATTCATTATTGTATATTGTATACTGTACATTGTATATTGCTCACTGCCCACTAACCACTTTATACTGATTACTTTGTACTAATTATTGTATAGTGTATAATGTATAGTGTATACTGTACATTGCTCACTAACCACTTCATACTACCTACTGC
>JBDNGW010000244.1:0-4551 GCA_041689735.1 Leeuwenhoekiella sp.
CAAATATTTTTCCTCTCGGAAAATCGGAATATTTGAATATGATTTTCCATAGTTTAATAAAAAATAAGCACGCAGCTTTTGTAGTACTTTGCCGTTCACATCAAGTGGAACAGCTTTATGCTTTCGGTTCATCGATTACACCATATTTTACTGAAGAATCAAGCGATATTGATGTACTTGTTCAATTGGCGATTGAAGACCCTGTTAATCGTGGTGAAACCCTAATGTCATTTTGGGATCAACTTGAGGCATTTTTTGAACGGAAAGTGGATTTACTGACTGAGGATTCTCTGAAAAACCCATACCTCAAAGCAAATATCAACAGAACTAAAAAGCTCATTTATGACACAAAAAGAGAGCAGGTTTTTATTTGACATTTTAAATTCGATTAATTTGATTGGAGTTTTTACGCGTCAGTAAAGGTCTCGATACACGCTCCTCCCGTCGCGCACTCGACCTGACATGGAGTTCCAAGAATGTCACTTCGAGTGTTTTTTTGAGAAGCGAGAGCGTATCAAAAAAATGTACCTGCCTACCGGATAAGGTAGGTCGAGAAGTCTCAGTTAGCAAAAAATTCCTAAGAAAATAAATAGTTCCCTACAACAACTTCTCCCCAATTTCTTTCCAATTATCCACCCGCTCATAACCGTGAGAATTGATGTTATGGGGTGACGTAAACTGTAGCGCCCTTCCCTTAAATGTGTCCAGATTAAAGGAGCGGTCGTCTATTAAAACGTCACCTTTTAAAATAAATTTATGACCGCAGAGAACACGGTATTCCCAAGTGATAAAAGGAAAATGTTCATCCAGCCAGACTGACTTTTCCTCCAGTGATTTTGGAAACTGCATCGCCGCTGAGGCAATGTAAACTTCGTGCTCCTTACTCAATTGCTCCAGTATATCTTGACTGTCTTCTATTACTTTTAAGTTGGCAAAAAAACCACGTTGGTTATTTTGTTCATGAATATATTTTTGATGTTCCCGGGGCACAAATTCCCAGACATCGCCGCCCTTGCATTTTTCTTTTGTAAGTTGTTCGTTGTATTTTTCATTATATAGATCAATGTGCGCGCCGTACGTATCTGCCAGCACTTCATCCATATCCACAAATATGCGCATAGTGTTTTTTTTGAAGTTCAAATATAACGTTTATCAGCTGCACAATAACGCGTTTTAACCCTATTTAGGGCTTTTGCAAAAGGAAAATTATATCTTGTAAAAACGCAAGGAATTTTACGTATTCTTTAAAAGTCAAATCAGTATGAAATATTTATTACTCTTCTTTTTTCTTATAATTATATGTCAAAATAATTTCGCCCAACTCGTAATCAATGAATTGGATTGTGATTCTCCGAGTTATGATGATCGGGAGTTTATAGAATTGCGTTCCGAAACATCCTATTTTCCGCTTGACGGATATATTGTGGTACTTTTTAATGGTTCGGAAAATGGTATGGATTCTAGCTATTTTACTGCTGATTTAACCGGTTATTCAACTGATATTAACGGTATATTCCTCATTGGGAGCAATGCGGTTTCCCCCGCTCCACAGTATTTTATAGATGGTAATGTGATCCAAAACGGTGCCGATGCGGTCGCTATTTATCAGGCTAGCGCAGAAGATTTTCCCGAAGATGTGCTCGCCACAACTGCCAATTTAATTGACGCCCTGGCGTACGACACAAGTGATGCCGATGATAAAGCGCTGCTGAAACTTTTGGGGCTTACCCAGCAGATTAATGAAGATGCAAACAATAATAAAGACAATGAATCCATTCAGCGTAATGACGACGGAACCTACAGTGTAAAAAAACCAACGCCACGGCGCACAAACGACGACAGCGGCGTAGAACAGATCGGGGTCGGTTTTTCGTTGGAAGCAGAAAAATATACTGAAGGCGAAAGTTTCGAAATAATTTTCACTACAGATGAAATCCTTGAAGAATCACTTCATTTCAGTATCGATTTGACCAATTTCGGCTTTGATGCTGCCGATTTTACCGGAAATCTGCACCTCACAATTCCTGCGGAAAGTAATACGATCACTACAACAATCACGTTGACAAATGATGATCTAGATGAAGGTGATGAGGAAATAGTAATTCGTTTTGATTCCCTGCCGGAAGGTTTTATGCCGCTGCGCGACCGATTTTTGGTGCGTGTGGTAGATGACGACTACGGTATCTCCTCTTGGGGAACACCGCTTGATCCTACTTATGATTTGGTTGGATCAACAGCGCCCAATACATATTACGCTTCGCTGCATGGAAAGGCCGGAGATGCGCTTAAGCAAGCAATTACAGCCCTGATTGCAAATCCAGAAACCGTGCGCGCCCAGACGTACGCGGATGTGATCGAAATCGTAAAGGAAGCCGATCAAAATCCTGAAAACAACAACGAAGTCTGGCTGCTCTATACTGAAAAAAGCCGACCCAAACTGGATTTTCAGTTTGCCAGCCACAATTTTAAGAAATGGAACCGAGAGCATGTTTTTCCGCGCAGCCGTGGTAATTTTTATGGTATTGAATGGGATGAGGTTGCTGATGGAAAGGAAATTTATATGACCACAAATGCAGACAGCGTTCGTCATGGGAATTCTGACGCCCATGCGCTTCGGGTGGTAGATTCTCGCGAAAATAGCCGGCGCAGCAACCAGAATTATGGAGAATATACAGGGCCGTCCAATAACGCGGGCAGCTTTTTTGGTGATGTGGCGCGCAGCGCGTTTTATATCGCGTTGAGATACAACGGACTTGAAGTTGTGAACGGTTTTCCCGAAGCCCGTCTGGGCAAACTGGGGGATCTGAAAACCCTTTTGCAATGGCACCGCGCTGATGCGCCCGATGATTTTGAAATGCACCGCAACAACGTGGTCTACACATGGCAATACAATCGCAATCCGTTTATTGATCATCCCGAACTTGTGGAATATATCTGGGGAGACAAACAGGGCAAAATCTGGAACGCCAATCTTTCCACAGCAGATGAGAAAAAGATTGAAATCAGAATGTCACCAAATCCTGCTCATAAATCGGTGGTTTTGAGTGGTTTTTCGGGTAAAAAGGAGGTGAAATTGTTTGATTTAAACGGAAAATTAGTATTGAAAAAGACTGTTTTTTCCGGTCAGCGCTTGAATATTGATTTGGCTGCTGGCGTTTATATGCTGAATATTGAACTTGATGATACACACTTTGTCAAAAAATTGATTATAAAGTAAATCGATTCCGTTGAGGTTCCCCTCCTTTTCAAGAGGGGTGGCAAGCTTTGCTTGACGGGGTGGTTCGCGTGTAATTTGTTTACTTATCCCTGTTTTATCCGTTCCCAGCAACAGCACCTTTCATTCAAAAAGAAGGAATTTTAGGTATTATCACAAAAAATAATAAATCTGTTTCAGTTTTAAACTCGCCTCCTTTGGAGCGGCCAGGGGAGGAATCTCCTTTTATTTTATTAACTTGGTTGCTTATTTTAAACTATGTGGCAATTTTATCTTGATGTGACCAAATTTGGTCTGGGTTTTTATGTGCTTAGCCTTATAATTCTCTCGCCATTTTATGCCGCGCTCACATTTGGTGTTTTTGGGACTTTTATTGGGCTTATCGGCTTTAATCAGTTCCATAAGAACGAATATTATACTTATTACAATTTGGGTTATACAAAAAAACGGCTTGTAAGCACAGCATGGATCTTCAATCTGCTGCTCTGTTTGCCACTTATGGGACTGGGAACTTTACTCGCAATGTTTTTTTAATGGCGGTACTGCAGCTTAATAACGCAAGCAAAACCTTTGGCCAGAAAAAGATTCTGGAAAATATCTCTTTTGAATTAAAAACCGGCGAAATCCTAGGTGTTTTCGGTAGGAACGGAAGTGGAAAAAGCACTTTGCTGAAAATCCTTTTCGGCACCTTGAAAAGTGATGTTTTGGACTTAAAAATTGACGGAAAATCCTTCCGCGGCAGCGAAATCATTAAACATCAAAAAATAGGTTATTTGCCACAATTTTCGTTTTTGCCGTCGTCCAATCGTGTTTGGGATGTGGTGCCCAAATTTTTTGAGGACGGAAACCTGCAGGATCGCGTAATGCGCGATCCCGGTATCAATCGCATCAGCGGGACGAGGATCAGCGAACTTTCGCAGGGCGAACGGCGCTATCTGGAACTCCAATTGGTTGGCAATCTGGCGCACCCGTTTTTGATGCTTGATGAGCCGTTTTCTATGGTAGAACCGCTATATATTGAACATATCAACCGGTTTTTGCTTCAGCTGAAAGAAACCAAAGGAATCATTCTTACCGATCACTACTACCGCAATGTCTGGAACATCAGCGATCGCAAAAAACTGATTAAAGAGGGAAAAATGTACACTGTAGAAACTAAAGAAAATCTTCAGGAATTCGGGTATATTCGGTCTTTTGACTAAGGATCTGTTTAGAAATAACCTGCCCATTTCTATGGGTTCTTTTGCCCAGCAACTGCGCCTGCCTTTGCCGGTAGGCAGGTTGAAAATACTCGCCATAGCTACGGCTATGTCTGCGTTTTTCGCCTTGTTGATGAA
>JBDNGW010000245.1:0-7133 GCA_041689735.1 Leeuwenhoekiella sp.
CTACCTATTCCGCTATCGCCACCGGTAATCAGCGCGTTTTTATTTTTCAACTTATCGCTCCCTTTGTAATTGTCTCGAATGGTAATAGGTTTTCTGTCCAGATTGGACTGGCTTCCCGGCCGTGTAATATTTTCCATAGTACTTATCTTTTATTAAGAATGAATCCTTTTAGACGGAAATGGATGAGTGTTGGTTACGTTTCAAAGAATTCTATAATTTTAAATGTGGGGTCTTGTTTTTTTGAAATGACCAATCATTTAAATCTTATTCTTTGTTCCGTATCAGTGCTACTGAATGAATTTACTACAAATTGCTGAAGGAGTAAATAATAATTAAAAACTAAGGGATCTAACATCCTACCTAATTGAACTGCGCCATTATCAAATCCGTGATTTCCTGGTAATTTTTCTAGTTTGGTTCAATTTTACCTTTGAACATGGGTTTGCAGGTAACTATTAATTTCTTTTATTAAATGCTGTTATTTATCAAGTAGCATTTTCTTAGTGCTAATCAAATTTCACTATCGTAATTCGATCTCCATGCCATTAGCATCCCAACATGTTCCAAAGGTTAATTGCATTCCATTGATTTTTCTTCAGTTTCTGTTCTTCATTTTAACGAGCAGATCTTTCAAATCAATTAAGTATGGTATCATCCCACCAGTAGTATAAAGAATGAATAGCTCAAGCTAATTCATTTTTTTTGCATCATAATGCCGATTTTAAATATGGTTGGATGATGCGCAGAATGCCTAACATATAAAGAAAAACAAATATTAGCGTAGCCATTCTCGCGATTACGAGAGTGCCTGTCACAATTTCAGTAAACGAAAAAATGGCCGTAAGACTGGCTAATAGGGAGTAGAGAACTAAACTTTTCACAAACAGAGTTATATTTTTCATCGAAATGTAATCATCCATTATCATCTTCATTAACCCAAAAAAATTAAATTTGACCTTAAAAGAATTCAACACGATTATTAATCATTTTTATTTTATAGTTAACAATTTTTAAATGTATAGTACTGAACCTCTACTATTAACAAGAATTTTACACTTATATTTTTAAATACTCCAAGCGTTAAAATATTATTAAAAATCATATAAATTGGCAAAAGAGCACTTTTTTTTATCAATTAAGCAAATAAAATATTTGAGATTTTTTGAAATTTACTTTGTCATTTAACCAAAAAAAGATGAAATCCCTTAAAATAGATGTCAGTGACTCCCGATCAGCACAGGATAGGTTTCACAAGCATTTCTCAAGCTCCGTTGAAGCTTTTGATTATGGCAATAAAATAATACTTGAGGGAACAGAAGGTAATGGGGAGATATACTTCCTCAGATTCAATGATGGAATATCAATGGATTTGTATGAGTGTGCTTTTGACGAAGTTTTAAACCTTGAGGTGGATAACACACGTTCCGCCCTGATTTACATGTTCTACCCGTTGAGTGACGGGGTCAGATTGGGTCTTGATGAATCAGGCACGATGAAATCCCTTTCCAAATATCAACCAGTGCTCGTTAGTTCTGTACCTGGCAAGGCCATTCTGCTTTCATTATCAAAAAATAGACAGATCAAACTGTTGGTTCTCAAAGTGGATCGAAAAAAATATGCTGCAAACAGGATAAAGTTGTTTCGAAACCGTGCTGTGCTCGATACCATTTTTGCGGACCGCGATCCAGTTACCACGATCATACATGTTTGTTCGCCCAACCTTTACATAGCCGACCTTGTTCAGAGACTTTCCCATCACACCTTAAGAGAAGCCTATGGGATATTCGTGCTAGAGGCGGAAACCAATCTGATCCTTGGGCATATCCTTGCGCAGTATGTTACTGATGTGAACAGTGCCGGTGGCAGCCGGACCTTGACGAAACAGGAACTGGAGAAAGTACGGGAACTTGCAATTACTATTGCCCGCAAACCAGACGAGCCCTATACCATAAAACAATTGACAAGCATTACCGGTCTTACCCCATCTAAACTTCAAGAGGGCTTTAAACACCTTTACAGACGTACTGCATCAGACTTTATCAGGGACAAGCGATTGACCCGTGCAGCAGAGCTACTGGGCACAAATGATCATAATGTAACAGAGGTTGTGGGCAGGATAGGGCTAAACAGCAACAGCTATTTTGCCAAAATTTTCAAGGATAAATATAGTTGTAGCCCAAAAGAGTATCAGAATCAGGTTAAAAAACATGAAATTTTTGAGGTAGACCTCTGGTCCAAACCTCAACATTCTAATAAAAAGGATTGCCCTAAAACTAAGTACGATACGGCACAGGCAAGAGGAGGGTAATTGTAATTTATTGATATAGGAAATATTAAAAACAGTGCGGTATGAAATTAATGATGTTTATTTGTTTAACTGTTTAACTGTTTATTTGTTTACTTACTTACTACTGTATACTAAATACTTTTTTACTGTTTATTCGTTTACTGCTCACTGCTCACTGCTCACTGCCCACTGACACGGTCTGCGAGGAACCTTTCCTTTTGGCGAAGGTATTCTTCATTTTGTCTGGCTTGGTCCCACTTGGCCTTGAATATAGCAGCCGCAGCCGCCTTTTCTGGATCGCCTGAACCGCGGTCTTTTTCTTTTCGGCCATGGGCGCCGCTCTGTCCCTTTTTGTCATCCGGCACCTTGCCTTCATATTTTTTTCCCCTTCATAGTTGGCATACCGCCTTGCCCGGGTGAAACCCATTTGTAGAAACTTGCGAGCCATATCCGCCCCGACGAAATCATTCTTTTCCAGGTAGTCCATAAACATTGTAAAGATCGTTTCGGACGATATGGTGGCGACATCACGATTCTTAAACCTCCAGTGCGGCAGGATCTCGGATTTATAGGGCTCAACGCTAAGCACGCCCTGTTCTCCACGGCCTATAACATAGAGTTCAGGATGCTTCCGCAGGTCAAGTTCTTTATAGTTCAGGGAATAATCAAATGATCTCATAGTCAACCGTTTGAAACACTATAGTTAAACTTCCGCCAACGGTTGTACCGATTAATTGCAAGGGTTATAAATTTAAATAAAAACACAAACATGAAAAATATAAAAAAAGACAATACAGAAGGGGATTTGACCAAGCGCATCGAAAAGGAAACCTCCAAACTTCCATCTGGCCTGTTTATGAGTGCGGCAATTCTATCTATGGGCGCATCATTGACGCTAAAGCTGATGAATAAGCAAAAAACGGCCCTGTTTGTTGGTCAATGGGCAGCGCCTTTTCTTCTGTTGGGCATCTATAACAAACTTGTAAAACTTGAGGGACATGATCAAAAGGATCAGAACCCAGAATAGTCTTAAGTAGCATTATAACCAACAAAAAATGGGCATTTAATGCCCATTTTTTGTTGGTGAATGTCTGGGATCTAGCTACAGTTTATAAGAGTACTCTTGTTTTATAGGGGTCAAAACACACGCTCGACCCCACTTTCCAAACTCTTATTAAACGCTCAACGACGATATAACTTTCCGCTCCTTCTTACCAAGACCGGACATTTTGGACTTTTACGAGCGCTGTGGCTCAAAGAAGTAATTTCAGAATGCAAAAAAGCGATCAGTCTGGGCGTCGATTTAAGGGGAATGTGCATTTGCCCAGTAATTGACCGTCCTGATTGGGATGATCTTACCAGTTATTCAAATTGTAGATTTTGGGATCTAGATTCCCAGGGCAATCATATTCCCTGTGTTTCCTATATTCAGGAATTACAAGGGAGCATGCTCCCTTGTGAAATGTAACAAAGCAAGCTCCCTTGTAGAATATGGTAGGTTTTTCTATTTTTAGAAAATCAATCACCAAATTCTATAAATGGCCTTATTTCAATCTTCGGTACTTAACAAATACCGGAAAGCACAAGACAATAAAACCGTATCCAAAGCCTACAAATCTTTTTCGTTATACTTTCTCAATCCTGTTATTCAGGAGAATATCCGCAAGTCTAAAGAAGAACAGTTTCAAGCTACTTTTTTGCACGAACTCTTTGTAAACATTCTCGGATATACGCTAAACCTAAACCCAAACCCTAATTACAATCGTACCACAGCGTTTAAAAATAAAAAAAATAACCGCAAAGCAGATGGCGCCAACCTTAAAAACGGAAGCGCCACCGGTGTGATTGAACTCAAAGGCACAAATACTAAAGACCTAGAGAGCATACGCCACCAGAATATTGATTATATAACCAGAAGAAAGACGGTGTTTTTTACACTCCAAAATATATCACCAAATACATTATTAAAAATACGGTGGGCAAACTCTGCGAAGAAAAAAAAGTTGAACTGGGCTTTGAGGAAGCGGAGTATTTTGAAAGCCGAAAAGGACGTAATAAAGACACCTTGAAAAAGTTGGTCGATATTCTAAATATCTACCGCGATTGGCAGCTGCACATTATTATTTGTGATTCTGCCTGCGGCTCCGGCGCGTTGTTAAACCAGGCACTTGATTTCCTGATCAAGGAACACGGGTATAATGGTGAACTGAAAACCAAAATTCCTGGTGGAGGTTTACAGTTTCCTGATATTGAAAATACAATTCTTGAGAACAATAATTATGGCGTTGACCTCAATGAGGAAAGTGTGGAAATTGCAAAACTTTACCTTTGGCTGCGAACCGCCCAACCGCGTAGAAAACTCAACGACCTGAGCAGCAATATTAAATGCGGGAATAGTTTTATAGATGATAAAAAGGTCGCAGGCGATAAAGCCTTTAAGTGGGAAAAGGAGTTCCCGCAGATATTCAAGATCTAGGATCGCGGCGTAGGCCAAAAGGCTTTCGTTGCAGACGGTTCCTACACCGAACGTAGAAATATAGTTATCAACAAAACCCCCATGAAACGTTTTGGCGATGCGTCTGAATTAAATGGCACCGTACATTATTTATTGAGCGAGGCAGCTTCCTTCGTAACGGGAACTATTGTGCCTGTAGATGGAGGTTTCAGTTCTTTTTCTGGAGTTTAGATAAAGTTGACCAAATTCCTTTGGGATGTAAGAATCTTTTATACCGATCTGGGACGGAAAAATCTAAGACTATTTTATAATAGACGAAAGAATAATCATTAATAAGTAAATGGCTACTAATGGAATATCAAAGTAGTTTCCAATCCACTGTCAAATAGTCCTAAGTCAATTTCATTTATAATTTAAGATCCTTCCTTTGTATTAATAATCGCGATAGAACCTATAAATAATAGAAATTATGCAAGAATTAAAAAAAACACTCCGGTGGTTTGGCCCTGATTTTGGGGTTTCCCTTCAAGATATCAAACAGACCGGAGCTACCGGTGTTGTTAATGCCCTTTATACAATTCCCACAGGGGAAGTCTGGGGCAAAGAGGCCATTAATTCCGTAAAAAAAGAAATTGAAGAGGCCGGTCTCAATTGGTCTGTCGTAGAAAGTGTAAATGTGCAGGAAAGCATCAAGACCAATTCGGCGGATGCAAAAAAGCATATTGCCAACTACATAGAAACGCTGCATAACTTGGGCGAAAGCGGCATTGATACCGTATGCTACAATTTTATGCCCGTGCTGGATTGGACGCGTACCGATCTTGATTTCAAACTCGGCGATGGCAGTTCTGCCCTGAAATATGATTACACGGCGGTTGCAGCTTTTGATCTATTTCTTTTGGAACGAAAAGGTGCAGTAAAAGAGTATGACGACGCCATGGTACAAAAGTCAAAAAAATATCTGGATTCACTTGATGAGAATGCAGTGACCTTGCTAAAGAGGACAATTATGGCCGGACTTCCAGGTACCCGCGACGTACTTCCCATGGATGTTTTTAAAGCACATTTGAAAAAATATGAAGGCATTGATGCGGATCAGTTGAGAACGAACCTGGCTAATTTCCTAAAAGCGGTGATCCCGGAAGCAGAAAAGGCCGGTGTGAAAATGTGCATTCATCCCGATGATCCACCGTATCCTATTTTTGGGCTACCACGCGTGGTAAGTACCAAAGCCGACCTGCAGCATCTTTTGGACAGTGCACCTTCTTACCACAACGGACTTACATTTTGTACCGGTTCGCTGGGTGCACGGGCAGATAATGATCTGGTTTCCCTGTTTAAGGCTTTCGCCGAAAAGGTACATTTTCTGCATTTGCGCAGCGTAAAATTGCAAGAGGACAAGAGTTTTTATGAGGCCAATCACCTAGAAGGAAGCGCACCCATGGCAGCTATTATGGAAGTGATTATCAAAGAGCAACAACGCAGACAGGCAAATGGATTACCTGATGTTAATATCCCCGTAAGGCCAGATCATGGGCATTTAATGCTCAACGACGTGCCCAATAAGGACAGTTTTTATCCTGGCTATTCCACCATAGGCCGAATGAAAGGCCTGGCTGAACTCAATGGCTTGGAACGTGGGCTAAGACATTCTTTAAAGATCAACTGATTGTTTCCTTGGTTTTAAAATAGAACAGTTTTAAACGGATTCCTTGCTGATTTACATCCCGCAATGCTATCCGGATTGTGAACCCGGATTGTCCGGCAGGCTGGAATGGCGTAATCTTAAGATCGTGGAAAATCCCGATATTCCACGATTATTATACTTAGCCAGAACCGTAATCCTGATAGCTATCAGGAGAAAATCAGTTTGAATTTCCCTACCTGCCAGTGCTGCTACAGGCTGGTTTAACAAGCTCTATATGGCCGTAACAAGGCTAAAAATTAATAATAATTGAGAATGATAAATCCAAATCCTTTAAAGAAGAGTATAAAACCATTATTTGATGTAATTATAATTTAATTGTAATGAACTTTAATTCTTCACAATAATTCGTTTAAAATAATAATTAACACGGTGAAACTCAAAATTAGATTTTGATTAATAACTTTTTAGAGGTCGCTACTTAAGCACATATCAATTTACAATGATATAATTTAGGCTTGTTCATCATTCTTGAAATCAGGTTGTGGAAGATGGTTTTCTTACTTCTGGATCTGTTCAATCGATAACAGAACTCATCAAAATATCCATTGATATGAAATGGGCTCACATAGGAATATGTAGTCCTGATCCAAGATTTGATCTGATGGATCATGGTGTGCAGGATTTTAAAGTTTTTCCCCGAATTGCTGGGGATCTGCTTGATGTTATAATCAATGGAAATGGGC
>JBDNGW010000246.1:0-4328 GCA_041689735.1 Leeuwenhoekiella sp.
AGCAACTGCGCCTGCCTTTGCCGGTAGGCAGGTTGAAAATACTCGCCATAGCTACGGCTATGTCTGCGTTTTTCGCCTTGTTGATGAACAAAATAACTGCCTATAATTCGGTCACTTTATTTCTGAACAGATCCTAAATCATTTGCTGGGTCAAAATACAATTAAAGGTGCAAAATGAGTTCAATCTTTATGTTAACATAATTATCGCACTTTTGCAGCGTTATAGCAGTTAAAAAGCCATTAACTTTGACCATTTAATTTATAGTTTGACATCCTATAATTCCAAATATTTCTTTATGACCTATAGAATTTTATTGTTTTCATTTATGCTTTTGCGCGGCGCGGCTCCGCTTGCAGCCCAACAATCTGCCGCTTTTACGAATGATCTTGTAAAATATAACAAAGCGCTCACGCTGTACAGCAATCAACAATACCTGCCCGCCCAGGCACTTTTTGAGCAGGTAAAAGACGATGCAAAAGATCCAACCGTTGCAGCAGACTGTGCGTATTATATCGCAAATGCCGCGGTACGCCTTAATCAACAGGGCGCCGACCAACTCATGCAGAATTTTGTCGAAGATTATCCCACAAGCACCAAGCGTAATTCGGCATTTAAAGACGTAGCGGATTACTATTTTGAAAATGGAAATTATGGCAAGGCCAAAAAATGGTATGAGCAGACCCAAGTCGGCAATTTAAGCGGAAACGAACAAGACCGCTATAACTTCAATATGGGTTATGTACACTTTAAAACCCGCCAGCCAGAAGAGGCTTTAGCTTATTTTGCCCGGGTGCACGATTCTGAAAAATATGGGCCACGTGCCAAGTATTATGAAGGTTTTATTGCCTATGGAAAAGATGATTACGACCAGGCCAAAGAGCTTTTTGAAGAAGTGGAAGCCGAAGAAGGCGAAAAGGAAGAACTGTCCTATTTCAAGTCGGATCTCGCTTTTAAATCAGGCGATTTTGAAGAAGCAATCGCTCAGGCGAAAGAAAAAATGGCGACTGCTGACCGACGTGAAGTTTCAGAATTGAACAAGATCATCGGCGAGAGTTATTTCAACTTAAAACAATATTCAGAAGCGCTTCCTTACTTAAAAGAATATAAGGGCGAACGCGGAAAATGGACAAATACCGACTATTATCAGTTGGGTTATACCTATTATAAACAGGGCGATTATGAGAATGCCATCAGCGAGTTCAATAAAATTGTGGACGGCAAGAACAGTGTAGCGCAGAACGCCTATTACCATTTGGCCGACGCATATTTAAAAACAGATCGCAAACAGGAAGCACTCAACGCTTTTAGAAACGCTTCGGAAATGGATTTTGACGCACAGATCAAGCAGGACAGTTTTTATAATTATGCCAAATTGAGCTATCAAATTGGCAACGCATTTGAGGCTACGCCGAAGGTAATCACCAGCTTTCTGGCCACTTATCCAGATGCCCCTCAAAAACAGGAAATGGAATCCTTATTGGTTGACAGTTATCTTACTTCAAAAAACTATGAAGCTGCAATGGGCCTTTTTGAAAGCAGCGCAGATTTTAAAGATCCCGCCGCATACCAGCAGGTTGCTTTTTATTACGGTATAGATCAATATAATGATGCCAAATACGACGATGCTGTGGTAAGTTTTACAAAAGCCCTAAAATACCCTCAAAATCCGGAACTGAACGCAAAATCACTATACTGGAAAGCGGAAAGTGAATATAACGTAAACCGAATAGACGCAGCGATTGAAACGTTCAATAAATTCGAACAAAGCACATCTGCCAGCAGTCTGCCAGAATATAAAAACCTCTCCTACAACTTGGGTTATGCTTATTTCAAAAAGAAAAGCTACAATCAGGCAGCGCGGTATTTTGACCGTTTCGTAAAATCCGGTGACGCTGACGAGGTGCGCCAGGGCGATGCATATATGCGTCTGGGCGACAGTTATTTTATTGACAGCAAATATTGGCCCGCAATGGAAGCCTACAATGCAGCGCTTGAAATCCCGAGTGCCGACCGTGATTATGCCGCGTTTCAAAAAGCGATCAGTTATGGGTTTGTAGACCGAAAAAATGAAAAAGTGGAAGGTTTGCGTGATTTTGTTTCCCGTTTTCCGTCATCTAGTTACCGTGACGACGCACTGTATGAACTAGGGAATACTTATGTTTCCCAACAGAAAAATCAGGAAGCGATCGCAGCGTATGATCGATTGGTCAGTGAGATTCCACAGAGTAAATTTGTTGCCAACGCCTTACTTAAAAAAGCGCTTATTTATGACAATACCAGCCGCACCAGTGAAGCGCTGGAAATATTTAAGAATGTAGCCACTCAATTTCCCGGTACGCCAGAAGGTGTTCAAGCAGTGGCTTCGGCTAAGTTGATCTACATCGATCTGGGCCAAGTGGATGAATATGGCCGCTGGGCGAATTCGCTGGATTACATTTCGGTGGAAGATGCAGAGTTGGACGACGCTGCTTTCGCTTCCGCGGAAAAACAATTTGTAGAAAACGACGGGAGCAATGCCCGCGCCCAATTTGAAAAATATCTACAAGAATATCCAACCGGCCAGCGTGCCCTTGAAGCCCACTTTTATCTCGGTCAGCTATATTTTGCAGAAAATCAGTTTGAAAAAACCATTCCGCATTATAAATATGTACTGGCCAAAGAGCGCAGTGAATTTACCGAACAGGCCCTTGCCCGTCTGGGACAGGTTTATCTTAGCGAAAGCAATTACACCGATGCGATCCCAGTTCTTAACCGTTTGGAAAATGAATCCGACATTCCGCAGAATACCATTTTTGCACAGAGCAACTTGATGAAATCCTATTCTGAAGGGAAACAATATGACAAAGCGGTTGCGTATGCAGAGAAGGTTTTGGCCAATTCAAAAATAGACAACAACGTGAAAAGTGACGCGCAGATCATTATTGCGCGCAGCGCCATGCAGACCGGCAATGAAGCCCGCGCCAAGGAAGCCTACGCTGAAGTACAGCAAATTGCGACCGGCGAACTGGGCGCAGAAGCGCTGTATTATGAAGCGTATTTTAAAAATAAGGAAAGTCAGTACAAAGCCTCCAATGATGCGGTGCAGAAACTGGCCAAAGATTACAGTGGTTATAAAGCCTACGGTGGCAAAGGACTGTTGCTTATGGCCAAGAACTTTTATGCGCTTAAAGATGCGTACCAGGCCACCTATATCCTCGATAATGTGATCTCCAACTTTAGTGATTATCCTGAACTGGTCGCTGCCGCAAAAGCAGAACAGAACAAAATCAAAGCAACCGAATCAAAAACAAACGCTTCCGTAGAGGAAAACTAACGAAAATGGCCGTTTTTTGACCTGAAATGTCAATAAATGGCTTTATTTCCACATTTTTCAGCGCAGTTTAAATTGACAATAATCCAAACCAAATCCATGATTATAAATCTGAAGCCCTTATATCTTACTACCGCTACCCTACTCTTTATTACTTTTCCAACTTTTGCCCAGGATAAGGACAATTTGGGTACCGAAGTGGTTAATGTAGTAAAACCCTACACTCCAGAAATTGGTGACGCCTTTAAGGTAAAAGCCACTCCACAACTGAGTGATTCCATAAATACCGCTAAAAAGAAGGTCACGTATGGTATATTTTCGGTTCCCGTGGCCTCTACTTTTACCCCGGCAAAAGGCCGCGCCGAAGAAATCGAAAAGATAAAGGCACCTAAATTATATGATAATTATGCCACACTGGGCTTTGGAACCTATCAAAGCGCATTGGCTGAATTTTACACCAATTTTGAGATAGACCGCGATAAAAATTTTGGGATTTATCTGAACCACAATTCGTCCCAAGGTGGCATTGATGATGTGTTGCTGGACGACAAATTTTACGACACTGACCTCAATTTCAACTACACCTCTCGCGACCGTTATGTAAACTGGATCACTGATCTGGAACTGGAGCATCAACTCTACAATTGGTATGGTATTGATGATCTTACCCGCTTGGCGACCCCACAAGTTATCAACGGGATAAATCCCACGCACAGCTTTTATGGCGCGGGATTGACGACTACTGTAAATGTCGAAGATTCCTTTTTTGATAGCGCTACGGCTACTGTTCGTTACTTTGCCGATAGCGAAAATTCCAGCCAAATACGGGCGATCATTGAACCGAAAATCGAATTCCCCATTACAGACGAAAAAATTAATCTCAATTTTAAAGCGGATTATGTGAACGGAAAATTCGATAGAAATTACAATAACCCACAAGCGATCAATTACAGCCACCTGCTTATTTCGGGTTCGCCATCGTTACAAGTGCTGCGGGACAATCTGACCTTGAATTTG
>JBDNGW010000247.1:0-7032 GCA_041689735.1 Leeuwenhoekiella sp.
AATAAAAAAACAAGGCGATACGGTTGTAAATACTAAAATAAAAACTGGTAAAATAAGTTTTTCTGGGTTGAGTTACTGGGAGTACTTCTTAAAAGGTAGGGTGCATATTGAGGAGATTCATGTAGATGATAACAGTATCTGGTTTCTCGACGACCGTAACGATAAAAACCAAAATAATGCGGGAGGTCCCATTACCTTGGTAAAAGAGATAAATATAGACCGGCTGGCTATAGGAAATACCAGCTTAAAAATTTTAAAACCAGAAAAAGATTCGCTTTTCCTACAAGTGGCACGTGCGTCTTTTACCATAGAAAATATTATAATTAACAGCGATATAGTCAGGAGAAAAATACCTTTAAACTACAGTGATATGCTATTCGAGGCAGATTCGCTTTTCTTAAAGATGAGCCCTTATGATAATCTGATCATTGGTTCGGTGCGCCTGCAAAAGGAAGATGTTGTTCTAAAAAATACAAAGATCAGCACAAAATATTCTAAAGAGGAACTTTCCGGTAAAATTGATAAAGAGCGTGATTATATTGAATTGGAGATTTCAGAACTGGGGATTCATAAAATTGCCTGGGGCTTTATACAGGATACCTTATTCACAAAAGCGGCTTTAATGCGTATAAAACAGCCAAAACTGAACATTTATCGCGATAAATTGGTTGCAGATGATGAAACCATAAAACCTCTTTATAGTAAGATGCTGCGCAGTGTTCCCTTTAATCTAATGCTCGATTCGCTCGCTGTAGAGAACGCTTCAATTGTGTATCAGGAAAAAGTCAAAAAAGATCAGCCTGCCGGTGAAATCAGATTTTCCCAGCTTGAAATACAAGCGGCAAATTTGGGCAATACCTATAAATTAGGTACTGATACCACAAAACTTGCTATAAAGGGAGTCTTTCAAGATACTGCGCCACTACAAATAGACTGGTCTTTTGATGTGCAGAACCCAGAAGACGTTTTTAATTTAAAGGGCTTTATGGGTGAAATGGCGGCGGCCAATATCAATAGCTTTACCGAACCTAATTTACGCGCAAAAATGACCGGTAAGGTAGAACGCGTATATTTTAATATCAATGGAAACAACGGTGGGTCTAACGTTGATATGAAAATGAAGTATGACAATTTTAAGATCGCTATTTTAAATAAAAACTCTAAAAAGAACAAGTTCTTCTCTGCGATTGCCAACTTGTTCGTTTCCAATGATAGTCGGGATAAAGATACGGGAGAATATCGCTCTGGTAGGGGGCATGCTGATCGTGACCAAACCAAGTCTTTCTTTAACTATCTGTGGCTCAATTTAAAAGATGGCCTGATTGAAGTTCTTTTGGGGAATGGAAAAAAATGACACAAATGACCCAAAAATTGGATTTATAAGCCAATAAATAGCCCTTTAAAGTGCTTTTTCCGAGGCTTTCGATTGAAAAAAATCATATAATAGCGCATTCAACATATGATCTAGATCAAGATATTTTCTCGTAGAAAGGAAGTAATTAATTTAGGATGCTTTCCTGAATCACACGCTGAATTTTGGTGCGCAGATCAGAACTTATGAGTTTGCGGTTGTCGGCCGTGGGAAAGGTTCGATTTGTTAAGAAAACAAACAGAATTCCGCTTTGGGGGTCGGCCCAGGTATACGTGCCCGTAAAACCAGAATGCCCAAAACTGCTTTTGGAAACGCAGCCGCAAGTAGGTCCGTTAGTATGTAATTGTGGTTTGTCAAAACCTACACCGCGCCGTACATCTTGATCGCAGTAATAGCAGGTGTTGAAAGCATCCATCGTCGCTTTGGAAAAATAGCGAACACCTCCATAATACCCGTTTTGCAGATACATTTGCATGATTTTCGCCACATCATTGGCGGTACTGAACAACCCGGCATGACCGCCCATATTATCTTCCATGGCGGCGCCCATATCATGCACATAGCCTTGTATTTGTTGCATGCGGTAATAGGTGTCATTTTCTGACGGTATAATGCTTTCCTTTTTGAATTTGTCTAGGGGTTTATAGCCTGTACGGTAAGCGCCCATCCGGTTGTAGAAATGTTTCTGGCTCAAGTTATCCATATCCGCTCCATAATATCCTTCCAGATATTCCTTAAAAAGATAATAGGGCAAATCGCTGTAGAGATAGCGTCTTGTGTTCAGTAGATCGGTATCTGTAATGAGCTTAACAATAGTGTCTTTGTAATCTGAACGCAGAAAAAGTTCATCAGCCACTTTTAGGCCAAATCCAGGTGATTTTTCGGTTCTGTAATAGGTTTTTGAAGGCTTATGGGAAGTAGGGTCGAGCGTGTGCATATAGAAAGGAATCCACGGTTTGAACCTGCCGTAATGCGACAATACTTCTTTAACTGTAATATCTTCTTTGTTTGAGCCTTTTAAAATGGGAAGGAGTTTGCCCAGTTTATCGTTGAGATTCAATTGATCTTTACTGTGCAGTTCCATAATAAGGGGAAGTGTGGCCAATATTTTGGTAAGGGATGCTAGATCGTAGACATCGTCACGTTGCACTTTTTTGGTTTTGGTATAGGTGTGATAGCCAAAGTCCTTGTCATAGATGACTTTGCCATAACGCGCGATGAGTACCTGTGCCCCAGGAAACATAACCTGATCTATTCCTGTCTGCACGAGTGAATCTACTTTTTCCAGTTTCTCGGGATCCATATCAACTTCTCTGGGAAGGCCATATTGTAAACGCCTTAATGTTCCAGTCTCATAACTGGTATGAATGGGAAAGTCTGCCCCTAATGAAACCGGTACGCTGCCTTGCGCACTGATGGCGCCAAATAGGAGCTGGGCACTCAGTTCTTGTGCAATGCTGCTGTTTTGATAAGAGAGGATGATTCCTTCTATATTACTATTGTCCTTCACATCCAACAATGCATACGGACTCACAAAAAGGTCGAGTACCACGTCATTGTTTTTCGCGATAGCGTTGAGCCATTGTAATTCTTTTGCTGAAAATTTATAGGATTTCCAAGGGTTTTCGGTGGGGCGGTGAAAGCCTATAACTACATAGTTATAATCGCGTAACTGTTCTAAAAGTTGGGGGAGGGTAGGGGCGGTAACCCTGTCTATCTGCGCATAACGAGTCATCTGCTCAAAAAATACCGAGCCATCGCCATCTCCCAGGGGCACGTACGCTATTTTCTTGGCTTCAAGTTCTTTTACTGGTAAAATAGCGCCTTCATTGCGCAAGACGGTAAGCGAAGCGGCCACTGCTTTTCGGGAGGTCACATCAAAGGACGTAGCATTGAGGTCGTTCACCAGGTTTTCTTCGGAAACTGGCTGGTAATTGTTGAGGCCTACACGATATTTAGCATACAATATTTTCTTTACTGAACGAGCAAGTCGGTCTTTTGTAATTTGACCCTTGCTGTAGGCTTCCTCAATTTTTTGAATAGCTTTGGGGATATTCTCACTGATGAGCAGCACATCATTACCTGCCTGAAAAGCGGCAAGGTCTATGTCTCCAGGTTCATCAAAGTTGGACGCGCCCTTCATGTTCAAAGCATCGGTAAATACGAGGCCATTAAAACCTAAACTGTCCTGTAAAATAGTTGTGACCACATTTTTAGAAAGGGACGTGGGGTAATTTTTGCGCGGCTCTAGTGCAGGAACATTTAAGTGCGCCACCATTACGCTTGCGATACCGGCATCAATAACACGTTTGTAAGGGTACAATTCTACCGAATCAAGCCGTGCCCTGGTAAAATTGAGCGTGGGAAGTGTTTTATGGGAGTCTTGATCAGTGTCGCCATGACCGGGAAAATGCTTGGCACTTCCTAAAACACCGGCGCTCTGCATCCCTTTTAAAAATGCAATGGATTTAAGAGTGACATTTTCCCTGTTCTCACCAAAGGACCGATTGCCTATAATGGGGTTTTCAGGATTTATGTTTATATCCACCACTGGGGCAAAATTGATGTGAACCCCCAAGCGCTTGTTCTGGAGGCCGATCTGCCTGCCCACTGCTTCCACGATCTTATTGTCGTTTATAGCGCCAAGCGCCATATTGTAAGGGAATGCGTACGTGGAATCTAAGCGCATGTTGAGCCCCCATTCTGCATCCATACCTATGAGAAGTGGCACCTTGCTCATGGTCTGCAGTTCGTTGTTTAATCTTGCTTGTTGTACCGGCCCGCCCTTGGAGAAAATAACACCGCCTATATTGTACTCGGTAATGAGGGATTTTAACGCGTCTTTTTTAGATTTGGGATCGCTGGAATAAATATCGGCCATAAAAAGCTGACCTATTTTTTCCTTTAAGGACATATCGTTATAAATACTGTCTACCCAAGCGCGTTGATTACTAACATTTGAAGCAAACAAAGGGTTTTTTTGTTGTGCATTTAATTGGATTCCAAAAAGTAGTGAAAGAAGAAGTAGGTTAATTCTTAACATGGAGACTCTGTTTTCTAAATATCTGAAGATAGCCTTAATCGAGGTTTGGAACCACGAATTAAGGCTATTTTTCACTTCCTTTAAAAATTGGCAAAAACAGAAGGTTTTTAGTTATTTAATAGGGAAAATGAAATGAATAGGGATTTTGACTTTGTTTATATGTAGTACGTCGACAATCATATAACCAAACATAGACATAAATTTTTTAAATATATCTATTTAAAGTATTTATTTAAAGAAACGGCTATGCCAGCTTTCTATTGCAGGAATCTGCCAATATTCAAGATATTCTTCTTTCGTATTGATAAGATTGTTGAAGACCACCGTATTTTTACCTACGGCACCATCTTTTACCATCTTTTTAAATTCTAACAGGGGTTTATGGTGCACGCGGTCATTTTGAATGTAAGTGACATTCATTTTGTCCAGCAATTCTATATCCATTTCTTGTTCTAATTTCTGAATAAACCGAACCTGTGCATCTATAGAACAGCCACTGGCGGCATTTTGACTTTGATCGAGACCTATTACCAAAAAGAATTGGTGTTTGACCTCGGCACCCGCCTGCAGGTTTGCACCGTGGGCGGTCCATTCTATAAGGAATTCATCAAGTTTAACCTGAAGTTGGTCAACTTCCTCATCTGTAAATTTACGATTACTCTGGTAAATCCATATTCTGGAATCGTCGGGTAGATCATTAAAGGGAATAAGCATGGGTTTTATTTTGAGTAGGGTTATTAATTTTGTTTTGGCAAAGTCAAAATAGCTGTTTTGCTATAGATCGTCTGCTTCGGCTATCATTTCAGCGATGTCCATCACAGCGACGCTGCCGGATTTGCCTTTATGGTTAACGCCATCTGTCATCATCGTATTGCAAAAGGGACAACCAGCGGCAATAATTTCAGATTTGGTTTCCAGCGCTTCTTCGGTGCGTTCTATATTTACTTCTTTGCGGCCAGGCTCTGCATCTTTAAACATTTGCGCGCCTCCAGCACCACAGCAAAAACCACGGGTCTTACAGCGTTTCATCTCTACGAGTTCCACTTCTAGTTTTTCAAGGAGTTCGCGGGGCGCTTCATAGATTTTATTGGCACGGGCGAGATAACAAGGATCGTGAAAAGTAATGCGCTTTCCTTTGAATTTTCCACCTTCAACCGTAAGTTTGCCTTCATCTATCAACACTTTTAAAAACTGCGTGTGGTGCATCACCTCATAATTACCGCCCAGACCGGGATATTCGTTTTTTATGGTATTAAAACAGTGTGGACAGGTAGTTACTATTTTTTTTACCCCGTAACCATTCAGTACTTCAATATTAGTAAATGCCTGCATCTGGAAGAGAAATTCATTCCCGGCCCGTTTTGCGGGATCTCCGGTACAGCTTTCTTCGGTGCCTAAAACAGCAAAATCAACGTTGGCTTTGTTCAGTAATTTAGCAAAGGCCTTTGTTATCTTTTTTGCCCTATCATCAAAACTTCCCGCACAGCCCACCCAGAAAAGTACTTCAGGAGTACTGCCCTGTGCAGTATATTCTGCCATTGTGGGAATTTTTAGTGCTTCTGCCATTTTCGTTTGTATTAATTGTATTATTATTTTAAAAAAAGGTGCACAAACTTGATTTTTGGCACTAAAAACGGCTAAAACTGCCTATTTTTTATACTAAAACAGGATATTCAGAATTTTTCACAACACCCAGCGGCTCACGAATGTGAAAACATCCTCTAAGTATATAAAATTCCACAGCAACAAAAACGTAACCCTCTAAGTATATAATCCCGCAATCCCCAAATCCGCACATCATTCAATCCGCACATCCACACATCCACACATCCACAAATCCTCTCAATCCCTAAAAACCTCAATGGTAACATCCTTTTCCACCAGATCGGTAAACTTGCCCTTATAACGTGTTGCACGTACCAAATGATTGTCTATCCAATGGTAATTACCACCTCGCGGCTTGCCCATAAGTAAGCTGTGATATTTAAAATTGTGCTGGTTGAGCCAGTTTTCGGTAACGGGACGGTGGGCTTCTGTTCTAGAGGTGAAAAAACAGATGATATGGCCTTCGTCATACCATTTGTTCAAGGTTTTTAGAGCATCGGGAAAGGGTTCGCATGTTGCCATACGCTCTGGCTCTTCGTTCGGCACATCTTCTGTGATTGTACCATCTATATCTATAAGATAATTTTTGACTCCTTCAGGGAGTACTGGGCTTACATGCTCTCCAGATTCTACCTTGTCGTTTAATAATTTATCTACTTCTTCCTTTTGCATTCTATTTAATTTTAAGGTTATAAATGTGAACTCAAGCTTAAAAAATGATTTAGCCTGCCTTTCGCATACCCTTGGCAGGTAGGCCAGCCTGACGGCAAAAACAGGTTCGAGTAATTTTGATAGCTATCGGAACTGAAAGAACTTTGTATCTGTCCACCCATAGATCAAGAACTACATTTTTCAACTATAAAAAGTCCTTCTCACGTAAGCCCTCAGGAATGATCTTTTCAAAATCTACTGAAATGATCTTTTTCAATATTCCATTATTTTATCGAAATTAAATCATCAATAATAACTTACACTTCTTCGATCCAGTTAGCCCTGTCCATTTGGTTAAATG
>JBDNGW010000248.1:0-3296 GCA_041689735.1 Leeuwenhoekiella sp.
GATCTGTTCCGTTCCGAGACCGCCGCCCACGCCTTTCATGGTAAAGCCTTCTCCGGGTTTGAGTTCTCCGGTTTCCTTTATTTGTTTCCAGCCCGAGTAATCACTGCCCATAGTGTATTTATTGAGCCAGTAGCTTGCAATAATTACCGGATTACCGGCATTTGAAGGGGAGCCGTTGTACGTGGTGGCACTAAATGCTGCCGGATTGCTCACAATTTCGTCAGAAACATAAAAAAGCCCTCCACCTTTACCTACATCCGTATTGGTTGCTGATAAATTTAAACTGGAATTGCCACTGGTTGCAACCTTACTGGCCGTTAGGAGCGGATCATTTACCGGCGAAGCCCAGAAGTGATAGTCCCATTGATTAACGGTACCTTCTTGATAGACCGAAACGATGCCGGTACCGGAATTTTTACTGTCATCATTGCCCTGAATAAGTTGGCCCTCGTCGCGCAAATAGATGTTGCCAGATTTTCCGTCTGAAGAATCGTCCTTTAGGCTGATATCCTGTTGTACATATAAAATTTCACCTTTATTGTAGATATATGCATTGTCAGTACTTTCAGAAGTGGTATTTTTCTGTATGTATAATTGAGCACTTGCGAAAACGGGTAATAAGAAAAACAATAATTTGGGGTATATATTTTTCATACGAATAAATTAAATTTGGTTATAAAAATAGGAATTTATTTGGTATAAGGGTTCATTTATAGTGTTTTACATCGATAAAAGTTATAATTTTAACGATAATAAGTAATTATGGCATTCAGAAAAGGGCAAAAAGTAAGTTTTATTGATGATGTGGTCACCGGAGTGGTTCTGGCAGTTGGTCAAAATTCGGTAACAATAGCAACAGAAGATGGGTTTACCCTTGAAGTGCAGGCCAGCGAAATCGTAGCTGAAGAGGGATTTGAGGAAATGGATTTTAGTGATGCGCTGATAACGGAAATGAAAAAGGCCAAAGAGCAACAGCTAAGACACAAAAAAATTACATCAAAAAGGGAGAAAACAGTCCCACCTATGGAGGTCGATCTGCATTCCCATCACCTTACCGATAATGAAAAGGGAATGAACAAACACGCAATTTTAAACCTACAGATGGATACCGCCCGCGGCCAACTGGAATTTGCCATACGCAAGGGGATTCAAAAGATCGTATTTATTCACGGTGTGGGAGAGGGGGTGCTGCGCATGGAACTGGAAACACTTTTATCACGCTATGACGTCAAATATTACGATGCAGATTACAGAAAATACGGTCTGGGTGCCACCGAGGTATACATTTTCCAAAATTCTCAATAGACTTACAGCTCAATGAACTTGGGCGTAATGGTATCCCTTTGATCGGCCGCCTTATAGGTTTCATATAAAAGCTGCTCTCGGCGTATGATATCGTCCGTGGTGGTATTTTGAAAAACGAGGTTGTTGAGCACGATTGTCACCTGTATATCGGTCAGGTCATATGAATGTAAGATATATTTGTTCACTTTATAATCAACGGCGTAATCATCGTTTAAAAAATCTGGAATGGGAATGGCGGGATCTGAATAATCATTGTTGGGTATTAGGTCCCTATTTGCATCCTCATCACGCGTATTTATTCCGTCACCATCATCATCAGGATCCATAAAATTGGGGATGCCGTCCCCATCAGTATCCAGGCTGGCCTCAAGGTCTAGATTTCCAGCTGCATCAAATGCGATACCTTCATCTTGGGTAGGTACGTTGTCACCATCATCATCCAGATCATATTCATTGGGCAAGCCGTCCCCATCTATATCACCGCCGCCCAGGCCCCTTTCATCTGCCGCAAGGATGCCATCTTCATCCAGGCGAATTCCGGTCACTGTTATTGCCGCAGTACCTTCCGCGCTTTCATATTCTTCAATTACCGTGGGAGTGGATGGTGGTATGGCATTACAAAAATAATCCTTGGTAATCTCTCCGTTGAATATTCTATAGCTTACTTTGGCAGTATTTCCGTTAAAACTTATTTCATAGGGTTTTCCCTCTGTAGTTTCGCTAAGAATGGGCTTGTCAGTAATAAATTCAAGCGCGAGCACTTCTTGGGTATCGGGGTTTATCTTAGAAAAAACATATTTGATATCCTCTGGCTGGTTTACCTGTGCCGTTCTGCACAGATTTATTGCTAAGCCCTCAAAATCAAAACTGGTTACAATGATATCACCGTCATTACAAGAGGTTAGGACCAATGTTATTAAAATAAGGATATAACGCTGCATAATTGAGGTTTATGGCACAAAAATAAAGCTTTGCAGTTAACTAACGGCTTTGCACGATAATAATTATATTCTAAGTAATTTTGTATCAAATTGAAAGTATGAAATCCGTTTATTTTGATAATGCTGCAACTACGTCAATACGCCCAGAGGTACTGGAGGCGATGGTTGAAGTGATGCGGAATATACCCGGTAATCCCTCGTCTACGCACGCATACGGACGCAAGGCCAAAGGTCTTATAGAAAATGCGCGCAAAACCATTGCCAAACTTTTAAATGTTTCCGCTGGCGAACTCGTTTTTACTTCGGGAGGAACTGAGGCCGATAACCTGATCATTAATTCCGTCGTGCGCGATCTGGGCGTTCGTCATATTATTACCAGTCCCATTGAGCATCATGCGGTCGTGCACGTAGTAGAAGAGATGCAAAAGGAATATGATGTCAAAGTATCGCATGTGAAGATAAACCCTTGCGGTAGCGTTGATGTTGAAAATCTGGAAGAACTGCTTCATGAAAGCACCGAAAAAACTGAAAAAACCTTGGTCAGTCTCATGCATATCAATAATGAGATAGGCAATATGCTGGATATTGATGCAGTATGCGCACTTTGCAAAGAGCATGACGCTTTGTTTCACAGTGATATGGTGCAATCCATAGGGCATTTTGAAGTTGACCTTAAAGCGACTCCGGTGGATTTTGTAGCTGCCAGCGCCCATAAATTTCACGGTCCCAAAGGTGTGGGTTTTGCTTATATACGTAAAAACAGCGGTTTGCGACCCTTGATTTTTGGCGGAGGACAAGAGCGCGGCAGTCGTGCCGGTACAGAAGCGGTACACAATATTGTGGGAATGGAAAAAGCGCTGCAGATTTCTTGCGAAAAAATGGAAGAGGAGCGGGCAAAAATAGAGGGTTTAAAAACTTATTTTATTGAAAAATTACGTACCGAAATACCTGAAGTTAAACTTAATGGAAACTGTGCAGATGCATCTAAAAGCACCTACACGCTCATTAATGCTTGTCTGCCCATACCGCCGGATAAGGCTTTGATGACAC
>JBDNGW010000249.1:0-5998 GCA_041689735.1 Leeuwenhoekiella sp.
AGCAAAACATGGATGATCTCCTTAAAAAGTATAACAACCACAGCGTTCCCTATATTTCTGTAGAAACACTTCAGATGAAAAAAGGCGATTATTTCCTTCTGGATACACGAAAAAAAGAAGAATACAATGTAAGCCATATCCCCGGAGCTGTCTGGGTGGGCGAGCGCTTAAACGATAGTCTGCTGGATTCGCTTTAGCTAAAAAAATCTCAATCTATTGTGGTGTACTGCACTGTGGGCGTGCGCAGTGAAGCGTATGGCAACCAGATAAAAAACAGAGGCTTCACTCAAGTAAATAACCTTTACGGAAGCATTTTTGCATGGAAAAATGCCGGTTTCCCCGTAATTGACCCTAGTGGAAAGGAAACCGAAAAAGCACATATCTATTCAAAAATCTGGGGGAAATATCTCAAAAACGGGGAGAAAGTATATTAAAATTCCCGAATTTTACAATCTCAAAATAAACGGTTCTCTGATGCGGGGGAACAGCTAATTCTTGGCTCCTCTTCCTTAGAAAACCATTTCTAACGCATAAAATTTAATTCCATATTATGGGCTTATTAAGTAAAAAACAAACAGATGAAGATGTGGATTTTTTAACAGATTTTCATTTTCTTACTTCAACGCAGGCACTCGTTATTTTTACCCGAAATCCAGAACTGGGCAAGTGTAAAACCCGCCTTGCCAAGACCGTGGGCGATGAAAGTGCGCTGCGCATCTATAAATTCTTACTGTCACATACCGCAGATATTACCGAAAAACTAAAAGTAGATAAGTTTGTGTATTATACAGATGCGATTCACAAGAATGACATGTGGGATGACCAGAAATATACCAAGCGCATTCAAAGTGGCGACACGCTGGGCGAAAAGATGCACAATGCTTTTAGTATTCTCTTCAATTCGGGTTATAAAAAAGTGATGATCGTAGGCAGTGATCTTTTTGACATCAATCAACAGAATCTAGAAGAAGCCTTTAAAAAACTTGATGCTCATGATTATGTTGTTGGGCCGGCAAAAGACGGCGGTTATTATCTGCTGGGCATGAAAAAAATGAACAGTGCCGTTTTTATACAAAAAAAATGGAGCACCTCAACTGTGCTTGAAGATACGCTTCAGGATTTAAAAGATGAAGATGTCGCCTTGCTTGATGAGCGAAACGATATTGACTATTATGAAGACATAGAAGATATCACCGAATTTCAGCAGTTTTTACCCGATAAATTTCAGAAAGAAGTTAAAAAACAGGTTTGGTCTTGGCCAAAAAACAGGTTTTAAAAGAGCTAAAAACTCTCTTTTTAGATACGATCCTGTCAAGTCTGTGTTCTTTATATTTCACGAAATCAGCTTTTCCAAAGTTTTGAACTTTGAAAAAGTTATGCGCTAATCAACGCTGTTTTGCCGACGAATCATCTTGAGTGGCTTTTAAAAAATAGTTCACGTTAATTATTGAGAGAAATATTATTTTTCAATCGAAATATGAGTCCACTCCGAAAAGTCCAATTCTTGGAAAACCGGGTCAAATACTAATTTTTTATATATTTTAATTTATTGAAATCCAGTTGATTACAATTACTAGATTGATCTTTTTTAAGACGATTCAATACATTTTATAGTTTTCGGAGTGGACTCAAATATAGGATTTTCAACAAGCTTAATATATTTTTATTAGCTCAAATTCAGGTAACAAGAATAAAAAAGTAAGCAATAAAATAAAAGGATCAATGAAAATTCATATAGAACAATCTGCACAATTTTTAAAACAGCGTGGTTTTGACGTTCCAGAAATCGGGATTATTTTGGGTACCGGCCTGGGCCAGATCGTAGATAAGATCGAGAATGCCATAGAAGTGAGTTACAATAACATCCCCAACTTTCCCTCCGCTACGGTAGAATTTCATATGGGCAAAATGATCTACGGTGACCTGGCAGGCAAAAAAGTGATCGTTATGCAGGGGCGCTTTCATATTTATGAGGGCTACACTTCGCGCGATGTGAGCTACCCGGTGCGCGTTATGCATGAACTGGGCATAAAAAAACTACTTGTTTCTAATGCTGCCGGGGCGATCAACCTAAATTTTGCCAAAGGCGAAATCATGCTTATAGAAGATCATATCAACCTACAGGGTGGGTCTCCGCTGGCTTTTAAAGGCGTAAGCAAATTGGGCACCCGGTTTACAGATATGAGCGCCCCCTATGATTTGGAAATGTCAAAAAAGATAGAAGATATCGCTAAAGCAAAAGGGATTAACCTGCACAAGGGCGTTTATGCTTCAGTAGTTGGGCCGCAAATGGAAACCCGTGCAGAATACCACTATCTCAAACTAATAGGTGCAGATGCCGTAGGCATGAGCACCGTGCCCGAGGTTATCGTGGCCAACCATCTTGACCTGCCCGTTGCAGCGGTTTCCGTACTTACCGACGAGTGCGATCCCGATAATCTTGAACCGGTAAATATTGCTGATATACTCGCCGCAGCCGCCAAGGCTGAACCGGATATGATTCAATTGTTTATGGGATTGATCGAACAGCTTTAATAGAAAAGACTTGTCAGGTTTTTGAAACTTGAGAGGTCTAATCTAATTTAATTTCTGTTTAATGGAAAGGACAAACCTATCGCTGCCGCTCCAGAAACCTGTTCTACAGCAGGATGAATATAATAAGTAAAAGCAACTTCAACATTATTTTTGGGACCTAGAGCCACGCCTAGTCTAAATGGAATATGAACGAAAAGACCGCTTTTTTTTATATTTGTATAAGGTGTATAGGTTTCAAATTTACCCACGGAAGCACCAACGCCAACTTCAATATAGGGTGCCACCCAAGGAATGGGTGCTGCAATGCGGGCTTTTCCACCCAATAAAAAAGCTTTGGAGGTCACCTTGTAATCAGAAATATAGTCATCGTTCTCATCTGCAGAAGTTATAATAAAACCTGCATAAGGCCTTAAGCCAAACCAACTCGTCAGCGCGAAAACATATTCTCCCTGTGCATAAAACCCAGAGCCAGATATATCCACATCATCATAAGGTAAACTGAGGCCAAGACCTATGGCAACCTCGATGAATTCCCCTTTATTGGGCTGGGCTTTTGCAAAATCTGCAAAAAGGAATATAAAAATGGCTGATAGAAAAGTGGTGCGTAATGTTGTAATCATGCTTTGGGGTTTTGATTTGTACTAATTTATGTTTGGGGTTAAAATGTAAATTAAAGAAATCTGGCTGTAAAAATCAATAGCTGAGATGTTATTTTTTAATCACAAAAAAGACCTGTAATTGAGAAGACCTGTCAGGTTTTTGAAACCTGACAGGTCTGGTGCTTCCGTAAAACAGTTACTGCAAATTCAAACCTGAACTTTCTGAAAAACCAATACTCTCGCCCTATTCATAACATAAATTTTCCTTTTCCCTCAAACCTGTCCAATACTTCCGTTCATTTCAATACTTGTTTTTTTGAAAGAAAACTGATTTCATTGGAAAAAAACGACTCTTTTGAGAAGACCTGTCAGGTTTTTGAAACCTGACAGGTCTGGCCCTTCCGTAAAATAGTCACTCCAAATTCAAACCTGAACTTTCCAAAAGATCAGAACTCTTACCGTGCTCAAAACAGAAATTTTCCTTTCCCTCGAACCAGTCTAAAACTTCATTTCGTTGTAATGCTGTATCTTTTTCTGAGATCAATGAATTATAAGAACTGTATCCATAATCTCGAAAATCGGCAATTAAACCATGATTTTCAGGATTTCTGTGAATGTAAATCAATAGCTTCTTCAGATACATTTCATCAGTAATCATCACTCTTTTAAAAGGCCTCTGAAACAAACTACCTGTATGTTTATACTTCTTGTTGAAGGACTTTGTGTAACTATTAAATAAATTAGAGAAAGCTTGCGAAGGTTTTTTAGCAATTTCATCAATTTCAACCAATAAATGAAAATGATAGGGAAGAAGGCAATAAGCGAAAATATTTATTTTTGGCGAAAGATGCCTTTTCATCAATTGCAGAAAATAAGGATAATTTTCATGCTCAAGGAATATCTTCTGTTTGTTGTTTCCACGGTTGAAGATATGGTAGAAATGTCCTTGATCTAACGTATCCATAACAATTGTGAATTTGAGTGATATTCAGACTTGATAGGTTTTCTTTCGCGCAATCTCAATTTTAATCAAACCTGTCAAGTCTAGAGAATACCATACTGATCAAAGAACGAGACCTGTCAGGTTTTTAAAACCTGACAGGTCTGAACTACTTATTATACCCAAATCTTTTCAGTTCCTTATCACTGCTGCGCCAGTCTTTGTTAACTTTTACATAAAGTTCAATATGTACCTGTTTGCCAAAAAAGGTCTCCAGATCTTTACGTGCTTCAACGCCTACTCGTTTTAGGGCATTGCCTTTGTGGCCTATGATAATACCTTTTTGGCTCTCGCGTTCCACCATGATAATGCTGCGCATTCGTATGATTTTCTCTTCTTCTTCAAATTCTTCCGTGTCTATTTCTACGGAATACGGAATCTCCTTTTTATAATATATCAAAATCTTCTCGCGGATGATCTCATTCACAAAAAAACGTTCGGGTTTATCCGTTAACGCGTCTTTGGGATAAAATGGGTGAGAAACGGGCAAATTGGCCAAAATACGGTCAAAAACCTCCCGTACACCAAAATTTTCAAGTGCCGAAATGGCAAATATTTCGGCATTGGGAACCATTTTCTGCCAGTGTAGACGGCTTTCTTCAAGCAGCTCTTCGTTGCCTTTGTCTATCTTATTGATGAGCAGCAGAACAGGAATTTCAGTGTTTGTTATCTTTCTAAAAAAGTCTTCATCTTTTAGCTCTTTTTCGCCCAACTCTACCATATACAGCAGCACATCTGCATCTTCAAAAGCCGACTTTACAAAATCCATCATGGAAGCCTGCAGTTGGTATGCGGGCTTGATGATTCCCGGGGTATCACTAAAAATCATCTGAAAATCATCCCCGTTTACAATCCCAAGGATACGGTGGCGCGTGGTCTGTGCCTTTGATGTTATTATGGAAAGCCGCTCGCCCACCAGTGCATTCATCAAGGTGGATTTCCCTACATTGGGATTGCCTATAATATTCACAAAACCAGCGCGATGCTCCGCTTTTTTGGCTTCTTTATTTGGATTTAAGATGTCTTCGCTCACGGGTTTTACTGCTTGTTGTATTTGTTATTATTGCAATTAATTTGTCTTTATTCGTCTATCAATTAAAGCACTTGGTTTTTTAAAACTTCAAGACTCAAAGTTCAAGGTTTATTTTGGAAATACGTTCAAATTTTGCACTCAAAATTATCTTGATCTATATTTTAGCACTCAACATAATACAAGATCTATAAGGAAGTCCTCGTGCCTCAGACAATACACTTCGACAAGCTCAGCACACCGCCTTGCAGGTCTCTAAGAATATCTAACTTTAAACCATTTCTTTTTTGATTTCCTTGCCATATTTCATTATCTCATACACCAGTGGATCGGAAATTTCAAAATCCCTTTCCCGAAAAGGATGCGGCTCGATACGGCTGTCTATATCGCGCCTTAAACGCATTAATTCCCATTGCATGTGTAATACATTGTCAAAATCATCGAAGACAACCGCAATGTCAATATCGCTATCTCTATGAAAATTTCCTTTGGCATAAGAACCAAAAAGGATGAGCTTTTTGTACCCAAACTCTTCCATTACAGCTTCAGCATAGTTGTGCGATACCTATAACTTCTGTTTGATCCATTTCCTGAGCGTTATAACCTTTTCGATCCATTCTTTGGTAAAATCTTTGGTACAGATTTTATAAAATTCTTTTTTATAATTGTCATACCTAGCATTCAAATTAAAAGGGCTCTATATGGAATATAGTGGGTTACTAGAAATAATCATTTAGGTGTCAGGTCGAGCGCAGTCGAGACCTCATGACCTCTCGACTGCGCTCGAGGTGACATTTTCAATAAGCAACTTATTATGTTTACCCACTACAAATC
>JBDNGW010000250.1:0-9304 GCA_041689735.1 Leeuwenhoekiella sp.
CGCAGTGGGCGAGCAAAAGAACAAGTAGAAACGGGCAGGTTATTTCTATACAGATCCTTAGAATAGTTTTTTCTTTGTAACAATTTTAAAAATAAATCCTATAGCCAATTCTTAAATTCATCATCCATAAATCAATTCTTTTGAAGCATCAATTGATTTTCTAAGATATGGGTTTTTTAGAGCAATATCCTCAAGTAGATCTATAGGTTTTTGTAACAATTGCTCAAGCGAATTTTTTAATTGAAAGTAATTATCGGCATAATCGTACAGATCTATATTTGCAAAGTCAACTAGAAAATCGACATCGCTCGACTCATTAAAATCATTGGTCAAAACGGAACCAAAAACAAACAATTTCGATACTTTATGTTTCTGACATAAAGCATTTATCCGGTCTTTATTTATTTCAATTATGCTCATATTTCAAAGATACACTGTTTTTAACCTTTGTGAAAATTTATCAAGAAATGTCAATTTTAAGGTTGTTGAAAATCAAAATAGCGCAATACAATAGGAAATTTTAATAGCATCGTGAACAATCAATTCTTCTTTACCCGTTTGCAATATGAATCCGGTGACTGGGACGTAGATCAACGTATGCCGTCCAATTTGCTCAATTCACTGGTGGAATATACTACACTTGCGGTTGATAAGCAGGAACATATAATTACATTGAGCAGTCCCGATATTTTTGCTTCTCCATTTTGTTATATTACCGGGCATAAATTGGTGCAATTCAACCAAAAAGAACGTGAAAACTTCCAAAAATACGTCAATAACGGCGGTTTTGTGTTTGCTGATGATTGCAATCACGATATAGATGGTCTTTTCGCTAAATCCTTCGAAAATCAAATGGAAGCTATTTTTGGCGCCAGCGCACTTCAGAAAATCCCGAACGACCACGAGCTCTATTCCATTTTTTTTGATTTTGAAGACGGTCCGCCTACCACTTCGCAGGAGTTGAACGGTTGGGGCGACGATCTGGTGCACGATTATCTCAAGGCCATTATCATAGACGGACGCATTGGTGTGCTTTATAGCAATAAGGATTACGGCTGCGAGTGGGATTATGATTTCAGGAACAAACGCTTTTATAAAAAGGACAATACCCGTTTTGCGGTAAATATTGTCATGTACGCACTTACCTCATAAAAATTTCATGAATACTGATTTAAAACAACTGGAACAGGAAGTTGATGTACTTACCGGTAAACTGCAAGCACTGCGGGAGGAAATCGCTAAAGTGATCATTGGTCAGGAAGAGACGGTCGAACAGTTGCTTATCACCTTTCTCGCCGGCGGTCACGCGCTACTTGAAGGCGTTCCCGGCCTAGCCAAAACGCTGATGATCCGTACGCTTTCTCAGGCCATTGATCTTGATTATAGACGGATACAGTTTACGCCAGACCTCATGCCTTCTGATATTATTGGCACTGAAATTCTTGAAGAAGATCATACCACAGGCAAAAAATTCTTTGAATTTAATAAAGGGCCCATTTTTGCTAATATTATTTTAGCAGATGAAATCAATCGAACACCACCCAAAACCCAGGCAGCACTACTTGAAGCGATGCAGGAATTTGCGGTGACCTATTCGGGGAAGACTTACAAACTTGACAAGCCGTTTTTTATACTGGCCACGCAAAACCCTATTGAACAATCGGGAACGTTTCCATTGCCAGAAGCGCAGCAGGATAGGTTTTTACTTTATATAAAAATCGGATATCCTACTGAAACGGAAGAAACTAATATTTTAAAACAAACTACTGGAACTAAAAATGCCAAGGTAAATCCAGTACTTTCTGGAGAAGAAATCATACGCCTGCAAGAGTTGGTGCGCGAGGTGCCCATAAGTAATGAGTTGGTGGCTTTTGTGAGTCGGGTAGTGCGTGCAACGAGGCCAGAAACGTCCAGCAATGCGTATGTAAAGGATTGGGTAAGTTGGGGAGCAGGACCACGTGCAGGACAGGCGATGATTCTCACCGCAAAGGCACGCGCGCTGGCGCAAGGCCGACTTTCGGTCACACCGGAAGACTTGAAAACAATGGCTTTTCCCGTACTGAGGCACCGTGTGCTGGTCAATTTTCGGGCAGAAGCCGAAGGAATCACTGCAGATGATGTAACTCGAGAATTGTTGAAAAATACGCCACTTTAATTTCAAAAATATCCATTTTGAAGCAGGATTATCAGGATTTGCTGAAACCGGAAATCATCAATAGTGTCAGCGGACTATCGCTTATTGCACGCGTGATTGTGGATGGACAGTTGGCCGGTCTTCATAACAGTCGACGCGTGGGACAAGGTATGGAGTTCAGTCAATACCGGGGTTATGAACCTGGCGATGATCTGCGGTTGTTAGACTGGAAAATGCTGGCGCGATCCGGTAGGTACTACATCAAACAAGCGGAAGTGGATACGCATGTTTCGGTAAAATTTATTGTGGACGCAAGCAAATCGATGCAACATACCGAAAACGGATTATCCAAAATGGACTACACGCGTGTTCTAGTTGCGGCGTTGGCATATTTGGGACAGCAGCAGGGTGATGCAGTCGGGCTTTTTGCTTTAAATGATCAGCGATTACAAACGGTTTTTCCAAAAGGACAAAAGCAACATTTCAACCGGTTATTGCTGGAATTGATCAACATCCAAAGCGCTGGAAAATGGCCGGAAAATCCCCTCGAACTGGAAAAATTACACGACCGCAGCCGAAAGGAAATGCTCTTTTTTATCACCGATCTTTATGAAATTAACCACGAACTTACTGGTTTCGTCAAACGCCTGAAAACTTCGCGTAATGAGGTCGTTCTGCTACATATTATGGGACAACAGGAACTGGAATTTGATTACAAGGGAACAATTACATTTGAAGATCTGGAGCGTGATACTCGTATAAAAATCAATGCCAAAGAAGCCAAAAAACAGTATTTAAGTTAATTAAATAAATATATAAACTCCATTAAAGAAGAACTACTGTCTGTCGGAATTACATACCAATTATTGATGCTTAATGAACCGGTGGGGGAGGCGTTGCAGAATTTTCTGAAAAAACGTGGTGATTTATTATGACTTTTCTCAATCCTACATACTTATGGGGTTTGCTGGGCCTTGCGATTCCGCTGGCGATCCATTTGTGGAGCAAAAAGGAGGGGAAGACTATTAAAATAGGCAGTATCCAGTTACTTGCTGAGGCCAATCCCAAACAAGCCAGTAGCATCCATTTAAACGAATTATTCTTGCTCTTTTTACGGCTGTTGATAATTGCCCTGCTTGCGTTTATTCTTGCTGCGCCACAATTAAAGCGCGCTTCTGAATTTCCTGACCTGGTATATCTTATTGAACCTGCACTTCTTAAAAACACTGAAATCCGAGCGATGCTCGATTCCCTTCCAGAAGGAAGCATCCATTTGTTAGAACCTGAATTTCCAGCATGGGAGCGAAATAATCCTTTGCAAAATACAGAGGATGTACCCAATTATTGGCAATTGGGGCAAGAAATGAAAAACCTTCAAGCGGATAGCATAGTTGTATTCACACGCGCACTGTTTCGTGGAGTTCACGGAAAACGACCAACGACAACCGCAAATACCAACTGGGTAATCATGAACCCAGAAATTGTGCAAAATCAAATGATTTTAGCAGAAAAGCGAGGTGACAGTATTTTATTGATTTCAGTTAACAGCGATAGCAATCAACTGACTTTTAATACCGAAAAAATCAGCCAAAATAGTCGTGAAATAGATCCAAAAGGAGACAGTATTTCGCTCAGGCGAAATGGAAAACCACTTTCTTTATTGTTGAATATTCAGGATACATTATATGTACAAATTTCGGCCAGCGATTCATTAATCGTCGAAAAAATATATATAGAATCTTCATTTAAGGCGCTTTCGATTTATATTGATAAGCCCTTAAATATTTCTGAAGTTGGCGATTCCGTGAATGGTAAATCCAATGTTTTAGTGTGGTTAAAAGACGAACCACTGCCTAAGACTTCTATTCAAATTTTAACCTATAAATTGGATATTTTAACCCAAGATCTAATTAGTCCAACCGGAATTAGGAATGTTTTTCATTTAACACAACACCTAAATTCAGAAAATGTAATCTCTGAAAACTTACCGGAGCAGTTGCTCACACTGCTTGAACTGCATCCCGATCTGGAAAATAAAATAGGGCCTTACGATCTGCGTAGCATTTCTAAAAATGAGTTACAAATGCCGCCTACAGACTCCGAAAAAATACAGAATTACGTACAATCTATTGATCTTTCGCCCTGGTTTTGGCTCGCCTTTATTTTGATTTTTATCACTGAACGTATAACCGCTTTTTACAGAAAACAATGATCATAAAGGCAAAAAAGGCATTGGTTCAATTTCAACGGCGCTGGCAGGTTTTGTTGGTGATTCAGGCAATGCTTTATGCAGCTGGGCCTGCGCTATTGATTTATGTTTTATTATCCAGTTTTTGGTATGCTATCGGTGTTTTTTTGGTCATTTTCGGTTCGGTCTTGGTCTTTAAAAAGCCCTGGACACTTCATTTACAGCGGGTAAGCGGTTATGTGGACAAAAAATTGGACGCTGCCGCTTTTAGTAGTGCTCTTGTTTTACAAACGACTGATTTATCAGGACTGGCACGTTTGCAACAACAACGCATCGCTACCATTTTAACTCAAAAAATCGGTACAATACGACCGAAAATTGGGTTTTTACCATCTATTTTCAGCTTGACCTTCTTCCTATTGGCTTCTTTTTTGGTACATCGCTATGAACTAAAAGATTCGATCTTTTCTACCCGAAAATCGGATTCCCCAATGGAAAAAGTCACCTTTCAACCGCTTGATTCTTCAGCCATAAAAATAGAACCACCAGTCCTTGAGAGTCAAAAAATCAGTATTAGTTATCCCGCTTATACAAACATTGTTCCTTTTTCTTCTTCAAAAATGGAAGTCAAAGCGCTTGAAGGTTCGCGTTTGCGGTGGAATTTAAAGTTTGATCAAGCGGTAGATAGCGTAGTACTTGAATATTCAGGAAAGCCATATACTATGTCCCCAAGATATGGGAGTTATTCCTTTACGAAAATATTGGAATCGGCTGGTTTTTATAATTTCCGGTTTGAGGATTCCCTGGGGGAGGATTATGTTTCTGGTTTACATAGTGTGGAAATGTTGCGTGACCAACCTCCAATCATCGTTATGGAGGGTTTGCAACCGTTTATTTCCTTTGCCTATGACGACAAAAAGCAACTTAATTTTACAGCGCAGATCACCGATGATTTTGGCATCGGCGGAGCGCATATCATCGCGACCGTGAGCCGTGGGACGGGTGAGTCTGTTAAGTTTCGGGAGGAGCGATTGGTTTTTGATAATTCAGGAGCGCTGGATAACCAAAAATGGCGATTTACTAAAAAAATCAATCTCGATAGTTTGCAAATGGATCCAGGTGACGAACTTTATTTCTATTTGGAAACAATCGATTTGAAAACGCCAAAACCCAATATTTCTCGAAGTGAAACTTTTTTTGCCGTTATTAAAGACACGGTTTCTTACGATTATGCGGTAGAAGGGACATTAGGCGTAGATCAAATGCCTGATTATTTCCGCAGTCAACGTCAGCTCATTATTGATACTGAAAAACTTATTAAAGCCAAACCAAAACTTAAAGCAGCTGAATTTAATAAAACCAGTAATGCGCTAGGGGCAGAGCAAAGCGGACTGCGACTCAAATACGGCAAGTTTATGGGCGATGAAAATGCGGGCACCGAAGAGCATGAACATGCAGCTGAAGAAAATCCCCTGGCCCATTACAGTCATGATCACGACGGCAATAATGAACATAACCTTGTCGAAAGTGATGGTGAGCAGGCTCAAAAAGATACTACAAAAACCGGAAAACCAGAAGAATTTACTCAATTGCTGCACAGTAAAATGCGGCAGGCGCTCAATGAAATGTGGAGTTCCGAAAGGCATTTACGCGTGAATGAACCGCAACAATCATTGCCGTATCAACATCGTGCACTCGTTCTTTTGTAGGAAATCAAGAATGGCGCGCGCGCATATGTGCACCGCATAGGTTTTGACCCACCGCCCATTAAGGAGAATATACGCCTTACCGGTGAGCTCAAAAATGTGAAAAATTACAGAAAAACAGAAGATCTGGAAAAAACAGATATCGAAGCAAATATGCGTGAAACCGTTGCATTAATCGAGCGCATTATTACTGAAAAAATTCCGGTTTCTGATGAGAACAGAACGCTTTTTGGCAAAGCAGGTAATGAGCTCGCTCAAAAAGCAATTGATGAACCAGGAGCATATTTGGGAACACTCCAGCAATTAAAATGGCTAAGCGAAAGCAGGGAAAAACTGCAATTAAATCAACTGCGCAGTATACAAAGCGGCTTATTAAAGGCGCTGACAAAACTTACAGAAAATCCGAATCGTGGAAAAGAACCGCTGAGTACGTTGAACAATTTGCTGCTACAAGAACTGGAACGAAATGATTGAAAATCTGGATTTTATACATCAAAAATGGCTGTGGACGGTAATTATCGGTGGTATTATAATATGGCTGTTTATTGTTATTTTAGCGTGGTTTTCCGGTAAGAAGAGCCGTTTTTTAGTGAAAACCTTGGCGGCATTTTTTGCGATCACTTCATTGGTTCTTATCATTATAAAACCAGCCATTACAAAGGAGCAGAATGTGGCAACCGGCATTTTGCTTACACCGGGCTATGAAAAATCTGTAGTGGACAGTTTGCAAAACGTTGTTGAAAATGCTGTAATCTTAAACTATAATCCCAAAGTGAATTTAAGCAAGTTTCTGGATTCCCTCAACACTGTACGGATTTTAGGAAATGGGATAAAAAATTATGATTTTTGGCAATTTAAGGGAATTTCTACTACGTTTTTGCCTGGTAAATTACCGCAGGGAATCATCAAATTGAATTACAACAATCAACCAGTGGTAGGAGATAACCTGGAGATTATGGGATTGTTTAATAATTCCAAAAAAGGTCACCAACTGGTACTGCAGGATCCGGGCGGTGCGGGTTTGGACTCAACGGTTGTAGATAAGAAAAGATTTAATTTTCGACTTGTCACACCTTTGAAATTGACGGGAAAGTTTGTGTATAAATTGGTTGAAAAGGATTCGCTTGGAAACAAGCTTAATGAAAATTTCTTGCCAGTACAAATAAAGCCGAGTAAGACCTTTAATATTTTAATAATCAATGATTTTCCAACGTTTGAAACTAAGTATTTGAAAGATTACCTGGCGGAAATGGGGCATGAAGTGCTCATAAGAAGTAAACTCACAAAAGATCGATATAAATTTGAATATTTTAACCGAAAACAGGTCGCGCTTTATAGTTTGTCTCAGGCGGCGCTAGAATCATTTGATCTCTTGATTATCGATTCTCAAAGCTTAAAAATCCTGTCAAATTCGGCTAGAAACGGGTTAAAAGAGGCAATAGATCAAGATGGTCTGGGTGTTTTTGTTCAGGGGAATAACGCGTTTTTCACCGAAGCGAGAGATTTGACTTCATTAAAATTTAAGAGCGATCAAAATACAACGGTTCGGTTAGATCAATTTCCGAGTATAGCGCTTACCAAAAACTCGTTTGTTTTTGAAAAATCCTTCGGACTTGAGCCGGTTCAAAATTCAAAAGATAACATAATATCTGGCTATAGAAGAACTGGAAATGGCCGCGTGGGTACAACAGTGTTAGAAAAGACCTATGAACTACTGCTAGATGGAAAACGGGATGTTTATACCAGATTATGGACGGAACTACTGAGTCCGCTAGGAAAAAAAGAAATTTCAGCGACACGGTGGTCATCGCAAAACGGGGTGATTTATAAGGATGAGCCGTTTACGTTCCATATATATACAAATCTAACCGAACCAGCGGTTGAAACTGAAGCTGGAAATCGTATTGCTTTAAAGCAAGATCTGGAGTTACCAGAGAACTGGGAGGGAAGGACTTATCCGCAACGACAGGGATGGAATCACCTGAGTCTGGCGCAGGATAGTACACAGGTATTTAATTATTTTGTGGATGATTCCTTACATTGGAAATCGCTTTCTGGCTACGCAACAATGGCGGAGAACAAGCGATTTTTTAATATGGAAAACGTTTCCAACTCGCGGAAAATAAGTCTAGAACCGATTGATTTATGGTGGTTTTTTGCTGTTTTTCTGGTATGTATGGGATTTTTATGGCTAGAGCCCAAATGGGATGAATGAAAAGATTATTTCATCAATCTCTCCGGTAGATTTAACTTGTCAGCCCACAAGCTGTTTATCAGATCCTTTAGCTCAAACTTCAAAATCTATTTCCGAATATTCTGTGCAATTCTGTTTACTGCTAAAGGCAGATTCCCGAGGTAATTGATTTCCATTATTAGAATAGGATATCAGCAATTAAAAAGCCACTCAAATTGAGTGGCTTTTATTATTTGTAATTTATTTGACTGTAGCTTAATCATTAACGATAAACGCGTGAATAACCCCAGGCAACCAGCCAATTAAAGTAAGAAGTACATTGAGTAGAAAAGTACCCCCCAGACCATGTTTCATAAAAACGGCCACTGGCGGAAGTAAAATATTTAAAACGATTGTTAATATCGACATATTGTAAAGTGTTTTGAGTTGTTAAAAATTTGTTGCTTATGCGTGATCTTCTCTAACCTGCTCCTCATCAACAGTAAATTTTGGAGAACCTGTAGTCCCACCAAAAAATGCTGCAAGTGCGCCAAGTAAGAATATAAAGAATGCGATAATACTAATGGTACCAGCTGTATCAGCTGCTTTCTCTGTATATTTGGCTACTTTGGCCTTTGTTTTTGCATAAAACTTTTCAGCTTTATCTACAGCAGTATTTATTTTTTTATCCCACTTATTGATAACACCATTAATTTCGTCATTTGTTAATTCTGTGTTTTCGGTAAGGTATTTTTTAATTTCATCTTTATTGATAAAATCTTTGTTTCCTTCAACAGAAATTTTAAGATCGCCATTATCGTTAAGATTAAAGGATAGTTCGTTGAAAAATTCATCAACATTATCTTCAAGATCAAGGTTTCTAAGAAAATCTTTGGAATCTCCTTTTACATTACCTAAAGTCTGCTTTACCTCTGAAGAAGCATCATCGGGAACTATGCCGTAGTGATATACCCCCAATTCTCTAGACAGCTTTCTTCATTTTCTTAGTTTGACTATTTTTCTTTCAAGGCGCCTGCACCAGGCCCAGAGGTGGTTCAAAAGAAAAATATACTTCCTTTGGTTTCTTATCCTCTATGCTCGAA
>JBDNGW010000251.1:0-6486 GCA_041689735.1 Leeuwenhoekiella sp.
CTTTAATTTTTGTTGTACGGCGTCTTATCTTTTGAGAAAAACGATAAGTAAAGCAGAATATAAAAAGCCCTTCGGAAATCAATTTAAACTGATCCTGCCTGCCAACGGCGCGACAGGCAGGTTTAACAAGCGCTAAATGCAAAACCTACTTTCCTTACCGTTATCCATGATAAATTTTCAGAAGCTAGAGCGAGATACTCTAAAGTGCATAGTTTAAACTATTTTTGAGACCAATTAAGGATTTCGATCATCAATGGCAATTCATTACTTCCGTAGCAACAGACCAAAGATAACTTGTCATAACAACAGTGCTAGTTCCAATTTTGGCAGTTTAGTGCTGCGCGGTTTAGTCCTTTTTATTCTCGCCCTTATATCCACCTTTCAGGCATCAGCTCAGCTTTCGTTTTGCCAAGGTGTTGGCGGATTGCCAATCTTCAATGAGGATTTTGGTCAAGGTGCGGCCAATGGTCCGCCGCTAGCTTCAGGAATAACCAATTATACCTATACTGCAAATAGTCCACAGGACGGATTTTACACCATAACCAACAATATGCAGCGGGTACTACCTGCTTCACACGATACCGGGGACCACACGGGCAATATTGGTGGTAAAGCGCTTCTGGTCAATGCAGATTTTACCTCGGGAATCTTCTACCAAACCCCTGTTGCTGGCCTTTGTGAGAACACTACTTATGAATTCAGCGCCTGGCTTCTCAATATTTATGATCCGGGGAGCAATGCTTGCCCGTCACCGATACCCATCAATGTGCGATTTGAAATTTGGGATGCCACAAACACCCGATTATTGAGCGGTGGTGGTACGGGTGATATCCGGGAAACCGCAACACCACAATGGCAAAAGGCGGGGCTCACCTTTACTACAGCGGTGGGGCAGGGTACCGTGATCCTTAAAATGATTAATAATGGCGTAGGTGGCTGCGGCAATGACCTTGCCATTGATGATATACAGTTCAGAACCTGCGGTGACGCTACTGATATTACGACTTCAAATGGAAATACATCGGCCACTTTTTGTGTGAGCAACGGTGCGAAGAGCGAAGTCTTGTACGCCACTGTACAAAATACCGTGTTCAGCAGCCCCGTTTATCAGTGGGAGTTAAGTGGGGACGGGGAGAATTTCAGTGATATTGCGGGCGAGACCGGGGCAAGCTATACCACACCACTGCTCAGTAATACAACCTATTACCGCGCACGCATCGCAGAAGATGTGGTCAACCTGAACAATAGTTCCTGTAACAATTACACATCCATATTTGCATTTGTATTTGCTGATGATCCGCCGGTTCCCACGGGTCGAAATACAAATCTGTTGGTCTGCGACGGCGTAGCTGTTGCGCTCAGGGCGGAGACAATACAAACCTCTACCATAGACTGGTACGACAGCCCCGCTGGCGGCAATCTCCTGATACAAAACAGCAACAGTCTGGAGGTAAACAGCGGTGGCCTGTATTATGCTGAGGCGCGGCTGCCCGACGGCGGTTGCACAAGTCCCGGCCGTGCCAAATTCCGTGTGCAGGAAGGCACAAGACTGCAAGTGAGCGATGAAAGCATAACCAAATGCGCACAAGATCAGATCACCCTCGAGGCCACGGCCAGTGCAGAAAGTTACCTCTGGAGTACCGGTGAGAAAACGCCAAGTATACAGGTCAGCGATCCTGGCACGTATACCGTAACCCTTACGGGGCTCCTGGGCTGTGCCTCGGTACGTACGATCATCGTAGCTAATACGGTGGCACCGGGCATTGAAAAAATAACGCGGGACGGTAATTTTATTACCGTAAATGCAACGGGCAACAGCGGACTGCGCTTTTCACTGGACGGTATAAATTATCAGGCTTCAAATGTATTTGAGCTGCCCCAAGATCCCATAGGCACCGTTTATGTGCAGGATGAGAATGGCTGTATCACCGTACGGGAGGATTATCGGTTTTTTATCATTCCAGATTATTTTACACCTAATGGTGATGGTTACCATGACCTCTGGGTCTTGCGCGGTCTGCGGGTTTATAATAAGGTAAGACTGAGCATCTTTGACCGTTTTGGAAAACTTCTTAAACAGGTTCCAACAAACACCTATGAATGGGACGGAACCTATCGTGGCAAACCTTTGCCATCGTCAACTTACTGGTACTTATTGGAAATTGATGATAAAACACTGCGCGGTAAAGTATTGCTCAAACGGTGAACCTTTTGGTTTTATCGTTGGCGGGGAAAACAGGAACGGTCCCATATCAGACTTTTAATTTTCTGCCGAATCACCGAAACCGCCTTTTCCAGTCTTCAGAAATTCTAATTTTTTAGTATGTCATTCTTTGGTCCTGCCGCATACATGATAAAAGTTGGTGATTTTGTTGAGTTGGAATGTTAATTCACAACGAATTGGAGCGCGATTTTTTTAAAAAAATCAAAAAAATGAAAAGAACTGATTTCTAAAGCATCGAATTCATTGGATGTTATGGCAATTATATTAATCTTGTATATGAAAAGTTTCAATTAATCGATGCTCTAGGAAAAGGAGAGGAGCAAATCAGCAATTTTTCCGATAAATCAACCAGAATAGGCTAAAAACGACCTATGCCGAAGGAAAATGAATCATTCTTGAGTTGACAGAATAATATAGATAGGGAACAATTATTTTTTACCGTGAACTTTACATTGCCCGTGGCGAATAAGTCGAGTTTCCCGGTTATAATCAGGATAATTCTGTAAGATTTTCTAGGCAAATGATAAAACCCCTTTTTTCTTTTTTGATTGTCCGCTTACTGTCCTAAAAGATAAAAGCAGCTCAAATTATTCATGTTTTTCTTAGTTGAGATGCTTTTTGTTTACCCTTCGACTGCGCTCACAGGATGACAACAATCAGATTGGGACAATAAGCGGATATACATTTTCTTATTAATTGAATTTGAAACTGTACGCCAAGGCAGCCTTTCGCTCCTTAAAAATATAAATTAAACCAGTATAGAAAGAATAGGTAAGTCAATAAAAGTTCACTTATTACCGTACGATCGTATCAATACTAGTCGGAAATGAAGACGACCATTGTTTCATTTTAAAAGAGCTTTACCTATAAATTTTGCTTTACTTTTTAATGATTTTAAAGCTGTTTCTGTTTTTTCCCTGGGTAATGGTCACAAAATAGATTCCATCCTGTAAATCGCCCACATCGATAAGCTGTTCTGTAATAAGATTTGCGTTTTCTATTTTGTCATGGCGCACGCTTTGTCCCAATAAGGTAGTCAATTCAATATCCATGGGCATATTTTCGGCATTTTCATTAAACTTTAAGTGCAGGGTATTTGTAACAGGATTGGGATATATCTTAATAAAGGGTAGTGAAGTTTCAATATTTTCCACACTTAAATTTGGTGTGGTAATTTCAAAAGGAGTTGACCACGTTCTATTCGTAGGATGCCAATCTCCCTTAAAGCCACCATTTGTAACAACAAGTCGGCCATTGAAAATTTTTGAAGAAGGACCGACAATTTCCGCAGGAAGCTTTCCTATTTCCCGCCATACATTTGACACTGGATCGTAGGCGGTAATGCGATCATAGAAATAATCATTTCCCCTACGACCACCGACAATAATTATTTGATCATCATAAACAAAGGTGCCCGGCTCAAAATGGGAACGTCTATAGGGAAGCGCTTGTTTTTCTGTCCATTTCTTGCTTACAGGATTATAGGCGTGAACCGAGTTTTGATCTACGATCTTCCCATCGTGACCATGCTGACCACCTATTGCGTAAATTATCCCATTAATGAGCGCTGCGCTCAGATGACCTCTGGGATTTGGCATAGACGTATCATTCTGCCAGCCTTGATCAACCCTAGAAAGATCAAGCACAAAATGGTCTCCAGAATTGGTCTGACGGTCAGGATAAAACCCACCAAAAAAATGGAGTTTGCCTTTATAATAAACGGCAGCTCCCGCAGCCCGTTTTTTGGGCAGGGCAGGGCCTTCGCGCCAAGTATTCTTAGAAACGTTATAAATTTGAACCCTGGCAGTTCCTTTTCCCGGATTATCTCCAAAAAAACCACCAATGATCCATGCTTCACCATTTATAAGCGCGGTCGCACCATGGGTAACGGGGAGCGGCATAGAGGTTCCAGCAGACCACGAGTTGGTTGCCGGCTCATAAATTTCTATTCCATTTACAATTTTAAAACCGTTCGTAAAACCGGAGAACAGCAATAATTTATCATCAACTTGGATGCACTGCGGTTCAATTTTTTGAGTAGGGGAGGACGCCTGTTCTTGCCAGTCAAAAGCTTTGCTATCCTGCGCACTGGTTTGATTTTTAAAGACCAGTTCAAAGGCGGAAAGTTTAGGCTGATCAACATTTCCATATAAATCAAGATTAAATTTTCCATCGGTCACCGCTACGGTAAAAGTCTTGATGACAGCAGTCATGCTTCCTACATCTTTTGCAATATCATAATTAGATAAAAGCCACTGATTTTCCAGAGCCACACTAAAATTACGCTTTCCGGCGCCACCAGAGGCTCCGCCAGTGGCTCCCCAGAATATTTCTGCAAAATGAAGTTTTACCTCATAGACACCGTTGGGAACGTTCACTTCATATCCGAAAGACTCCGATCCTCCATTAACACTGCGCTCGCTGAGATAAAGAGCATCATTGGTAGTGTTTTTAATATCACGGATGCGCGTATTTTCATATTTCTTGCCGTTGCCCAGATAATATTTATCGGCTTCAAAAGTAACACCCTGCTGTACGATACGATTACCGCCGCAGTTAATGTGTAATTCAAAGTTGTCAATAGGGTCAACACGATCAACAATGACCGCAGCACGCTCTACACTGAAAGTATCTAGGAGCCTTGCATTTAATGTGTAGGAATTTAAGGTCAGAAATCCCAAAAACAAACATATAAATCTAATCATTTGAAATCAGAGGTTTTGAAGTTGAAAAAGCAGAGTATTGCATTTTAAAAGTTCAAAACTAACCTTTCATAAGAAAATACTTGCTAATTTTAAGCTAATTATTCTAAGTAATAATTAAGTCAAATGTATTTCAAAAATTTGGTCAAAATAACTATTCAATTTAAGTATTTGGTCACTTTACTAATCATAAAACTGGGACATCCGTAAAAACTTTTAGATGCAAAATGGTATGTGTTTTATGTCGCGTCGCGCCTGTTAAGTGTGAAGGCAGGGCTACGTTTGCTGAAAAGTAGGCGCAGTAGTGAAGGTTTTTGTCTATCTTTTGACTTTAATTTATATAGATTCCTTCAACCATGTTTAGGAAAAACTAAGATAGAAGGGCATTGATAACAAATAGCTATAGTAGTACTGAATGTAGACACCCATTTCATAAAATATTAAAAACGGGAATGATAATTTTCTGCTAAATAGTTAATTGTACATACGCTGTAGCTCTTAAATTATTACATTTAAGAAAAACAATGTATTATGGAAAATGATAATAAAAAAAAACACGCTGATTTTCAAGATAGTTATAGGCGCTCTTCCAACTTTAATAACCCTGTAAAAGGTGAGGAATTTAAGATCAAAAAAAATGGCGACTTAAAATTGCAAGATCAAGAATCTAAAAAAGGGCTTGACCAAAGCGAAAAGGAGCGTATTGCAGATGCAATGGACTCTTTTGAAGAACGTACCGAGATCACGCCGGGTGGAGAGCAGGACGATGAAGAATAGGTTTTGAATGGAAAATTGATTTTTCAATTTATCCAATTTTTCAAATGAGGGATTAGAGTTGATTGAAGATTAATTTCCAGAGTAGGATATAATAAACAGTTCAAAAATGCTTATCTTAACCTAAGTTTTTAGTTAGAAGAAGATTGACAAATTTTGGTTTGAATGAATTACTAGCAAATTGTTATACAACGCTTCAGGAACCACGATATATCAACCTTAAATTTCCATTCAAATAAATATAGAAAAAAGGCTGGTCTGCTGGCAAATTTTGATTTAGACAGGTACAGTATTAACGTGGATTCAAATACAAAAAAATTGTTGAAATTCCCAAAGTCCTCGTGCTTATGGAAGAAAAAGAAGTAGAAGAACCTACCGTAGAGTTCTAACTAATTAATTGAAGATAACGAAAAGTGTGATATTGTTATTTAGGTTGAAGCTATGGTACAGAGCACAAACTGGAAATACAGCAAATAAGAACTGCAATAAGAAGACTCTACATTATAACTATTTTAGAAAAAATGGATAAAAATCTTGACAGAAACACAATGAGAATATAGGGTCAGGTAGTATTAAATACACAAGGTTCTGATATAAAATATATTGTTGTTGGTTAAAAGCAAGATAGAGTCTTTAACAATCAATATACTTAGGATCTGTTTAGAAATAACCTGCCCATTTCTATGGGTTCTTTTGCCCAGCAACTGCGTTGAAAATACTCGCCATAGCTACGGCTATGTCTGCGTTTTTCGCCTTGTTGATGAACAAAATAACTGCCTATAATTC
>JBDNGW010000252.1:0-9383 GCA_041689735.1 Leeuwenhoekiella sp.
ACAATTTTCAATATCCACTTATGATTTAAGTGACCATAAAAAAATATCCACCTATTTCGAAGGTGGATATTTACGTTTGATTTAAGTCAAACCACATTGTATTCAGAATTGGTAAGAAATTTACCTTATATTAAAAATTAGATATCCTTCAATTTTTTTCAACTGATCATTATTTTTTAAGGATTTTGCGTGTCGTTTCCCAATCCTGACCGGTAATGTTAATCAAGTTAATCCCCGCTGCCAACTTCGAAGCGTCTAAAACATACGTTTTTTGACCTTTCAAATGATAAATTTTAATACTTCTCCCCAATAGATCAAACATTCGTACTGTAATAGGCCTTTGATCCTGTACCGAAATGTTAACTATGTTTGTCGTAATAGGGTTTGGATAAACTGCGATATTCAATTTATGATCTTCAATACCTAACAGCTCCTCACCATAAATTTCAAATTCAAACAGCGAAAAACCAAAATCCGTCCCTCTTATATGACCAAACATTCTGACATATTGAGTGGTAATTCCGTCAAGGACTATAGCATCCTTGCCACCATTTCCATCGGTTTCGGTGAAAACGGTATTCCAATTTTGCGAATCATCAGAAACCTGAATCTCGTAACCTTTGCCGTAAGCGGCTTCCCAGAATAGTTTAACACTGTCTATTTTGGCCGGTTTTTGAAGATCTACATAAATCCATTGATCGTTTTGATAGCTACTGGACCACCTGGAGTTCATATCGCCATCATTGGCATAGCGCTCCCCAAGGTCTTCTTTCTCAGAACTTGAGGCCACAATGGACTTGAACAGTGCAAGATTGCCATTGGCGTCCCTGATATTGACCCTAAAGGAAATTGAAGCAGTCGCGCCTTTGGTATCGCGTGCCCTAAGCGTTAAAATACTTGTTCCTGTTACATTATTTGCAAGAATAAGATTCAATTTTCCATCTACGGTAATTTCAACGGTGACCAGATCGGGATTGGTGTTGCTTGAAATAGTATAATCGAGATTGGTCAGGTCCTCTTTATCATAAAACAGGGTGTCCAGCGCCACATAATTATCTATCCTTTCCGCAGCCCCTAAAAGCAGATTTAAATCGGGGATCGCGGCAATGGCGCTTGGCGGATTGTTGATGAGGTCTGGGTCAATGTTGAGGTTAATATCTTCTGGATAGGTGTCTGCCAAATAGGCGATCCCTAACTTTGCAGTCTCAAAACTGCCCCCGTCAAAGCCACGGTAATCCCAGGCCAAAGCACCTGCATAGCCATATTCATAAGCCAGTTTATAAGCTTCAACTCTGGTATAACTTGGGGCATTGCCATCTTCTTCTATAGATTTTGAAGGAAACTCCCCGATCACGATGGGCTTATCAAGCTGCCACCAATCTGCGGGACGGTGGAACGGAGATAGCGATAAGGCGAAATTATCTGGATAATAATGTACCTGATAAAAGTCCAATGTTCCCAACGGATCGCCACCAGCAGCGATCAACCGGTCATCACGGTAATAGTTGGTATGGCCTTCGATATCGGTCATGGTAGCAAAATTTCCCGCCCCATTGGAAACAAGCGCTCCGGGCACCATTCTATGAATGGCCCCAGCGGTTAAGTTGATGAATTGTTGTACGGCAGCCATAGAAGTTCTCACTTCCGTAAAACCAAATTCTTCGGTCATGTTTTCGGCCTCATTAAAAATCTCCCAGGTCAAAACTGCGGGATGGGCTCCAATTTCTTCCAAAATCGGGATCAGTGCATTATCAATATAGGTCTGCGTTTTTACCGGATCTTCCAGAAGTGCCTTTTGTACGGAGATATCCTGACCCTGATCACGCAACATATCAAAAGACCAAAGACACATACTTACCGCGATCCCCCTATTATAGGCGAGGTCAAGCACGGTTCGCATATTTGGAATTGCATTGGGATCAAGACCGGTCACATTGCCTGCGGCATCAAACTGCGGACTGTTTGCCCCATTGGTATGCAGCCACCAGCGCATGGTATTTCCGCCAGAAGCCTGAATGGAGTCCAAAATTCCCTCAAAATAAGAGGCATCAAGATCGGTGACATCACTGGCGAATTTGTCCCAAGCCAGGTTAATACCGTTTGAAAAATCAGTTGGGAATTATCTACAACCCCAATCCTATCGTTGCCGCCATTCGTAGGATCGCCTACAAATAACTTTACCGTGTCCGTATCCACATTGCCCATGGCATCTTTTACTTCTAAGGTCAATTCAGCACCTCCGACGGGCAATTCAAAGTTTAATTGCAGGCCTTCTCCGGCAATCTCACCGTTCTCAAGGAGCCACGTGTAAGATATAATATCGCTATTGGCATCTGTGCTGCCAGAAGCATCGAGGGTAAATGTTTCCACACCGTCGCCATTTATGTCCATTTTTACCTGCTGAAATCCTGCATTGGCAACCGGCACCGGACTGCTTTCGTCCCCGATTAAGAAATAATCGAGATCCATATAGCCGTAGCTTTTTCGGATCTCAATGGTATTTGTCCCGGCGTTTAGCTGAACCAGACCATAATCCAGTGTTGTAAATGCATCGCTCTGCAAAAAGTTGACTTGCCCTATAGAGCTTCCGTTCACGTATAAATCTTGAGGTTTGTCATCAAATACAGAACGGTAACCGAACTTGAGCGGATAACTACCAGCACCCTCCCTTTGCACTGTGACCGTAACGCTTCCAGTAGCCTCGAAAACAATATACCCAGTTCCCGAAAATCCTGGAACTGCATTGCTGAAATTTGCACCCACAACCGTTCCGTCTTCCGCCTCTAGGGCACCGGGCACAGTAAAAGAACCCAATGAAAAATAATCCAGGTCCATATAACCATAATTCTTTCGGATCTCAATTGTGTTTGTACCGGCAGATAAGGGAATAAGCCCAACACTTATTGTGGTAAATTCGGCACTTTCTGGAAAGGTGATGTTTTGGATCAGGGAGTCGTTAATAAAGAGATTCTGTACTTTCTCCCCGAATTTGGATCTATATCCCAAAGTCAACGGAAAGTTTCCGGCAGCGCCTACTTCAATACTAATGGCTACTTTTCCGGAACCTTCAAAGATAACATAACCAGAACCTGAAAACCCAGTACCCTCACTACTTATGGTCGCGCCAGTAACCGTACCATCCTCGGCTTCGTAATTATTGGAGTCCACCTTTTCTCCTATGAAAAAATAATCCAGATCCATATAGCCGAAACTCTTTTTGATTTCAATCGTGTTTTCGCCCGGAACTAAGGTGATCGTACCAACATCAAGCGAGGTGAAATCCATAGTTTCTGGAAAGGTAACCTCTTTGATCAGCGTATCATTTACATATAAATCCTGTTTTTTCTCCCCAAAGCTAGCTCTATAACCGAGCGTTAAAGGATAGACTACTGCGGTCTGTTTTTCCACAGTTATCGAAACACTCCCAGTATCTTCAAAAACAACATAGCCAGAACCTGAAAAGCCAGTGCCTTCGTTGCTGATCGTTGCATCTGTAACAGTGCCATCTTCAGCCTCCAAATTGTCTGACCCTCCAGTAGCCCCTACAGAAAAGTAATCCAAATCCATATAGCCGTAAGATTTCCGGATCTCGATCGTATTACTTCCAGCATTCAGATCCAATGGATTGACGTCAAGACTCGTAAAATCATCGCTTTGCGGAAAGGTTACATTCTGGGCAAGTTCGCCGTTTACATATAGTTCTTGAATTTTTTCGCCAAAAACAGATCTGTAACCCAATGAAAGCGGATAACTCCCTGTAGTATCAACATCAACAATAACCGTAACGCTGCCCGTCGCTTCGAAAACGATATAGCCCGAGCCCGTAAAACCAGTATCAGTGTCGCTAAAAGTAGCACCGGTGATCGTGCCATCCTCTGCCTCATATTTGGTCTGGCCGTTTAAGAAGGTGAAGGAGAAAATCAGTAAAATAAAAGTTAGTAATGTTTTTTTCATAGTTTCTAAAGTTTTGTTGAAGTAAGGGTTTATGAAAATACAATCTCTGAAATAGGTTTCAGCTATTGTATCCCGTAAATATAGAGTTCATTTAGAGTTTACTTTAATACTAATTCAGCATATAGTAATAGTATTATTAAACATTATATGATATATGTTCAGAATTATGATTAAATCCCTGCTTTTACTCCGATAATTTAAAGCTTTAAAATTCTGCACATTTTTCCTCAAACTATCCTTCTTTTGATCCTCACTTTTCCTATAGGATACTCAACTATCAAAGGGTTGATGATCATATCTAAACCGAGCGCGATCATAAGGGAACCCTTTATAATTTTTCAGGGGTTTTTGCAAATAGATCTTCTAAAAGTTTGTTTAAACCAGCCTACGTGCCCCTGGCAAGCATGCTGACTTCTTACTGATTTTTAACGTTCTAATAGCCCTGCTCGTCCTACAGGCAGGTGCAACCAATTGTTTAGAATATTTCATCCGTGCGCATAAAAAAAGCCTTGATTTCTCAAGGCTTTTTTGATTAATTATACATTTAGTATCCCGGATTCTGTACCAGGTTTGGATTTGCATCTATCTGCTCCTGAGGGATGGGCATAAGGTCTTTTCCATTGGGCACGGTAACATTATAGATTTCTTTCAAATACTCAATGTGCTCACCAGTCCTTCTATATAACCACCACGCTGAGAACTCTCCTGACAGTTCATGACGGTACTCATCTAGAATAACATTGATAAAATCTCCCGTGGGCTCTGTGGTGAGTCCAGCTCGGTTTCTTACGCGCATAAGGGTTTTCATGGCCATACTCTCATTGCCGGCCCTGTGGTAAGATTCTGCAAGGCTCAAAAGTACCTGACCATACCTGACCAAGATAATGTTTTGCCCACCAAAAATATCGGGTCCGGACCAACCATCCACTATAGGGTTTCTCCATAGTTTAACGCTGTAGTATCCCTGTCTTCCAGGTAGGCCATCAGTGCCCAACCAAGGGTTCTCTACGGTTCCCACGGTATTGATGCTATCAAATTTTTCCTGTACATTTTTGTATTCGGAAATGCTGATTAACGGGTCTGGGTGCTTGTCGCCCGGACCGATCACAGAAAATAATTTTCTCATATCACCATCTTCAAATGAATCATAAAGTGCTTTGGTAGCGGCAGAATATCCACCACCATTGGCAACTTCGTTGGGCATGGAGAAAGATTGTATAAAGGTCACATTGTCACCCCTGCCCCAACTCAGGCTTCCAGTTTCGTCGGACATTTGAATCTCAAAGACCGATTCCTTGCCATTTTTATTATTGTCTGCATGGATAGCTAAATAATCCTCCTCAAGGCTATAGTGGGGATCCATCTTTTCATATGCGTCAATGGCTTGATCATATTGACCCAACCACATGTGGGCGCTGCCCATATAGGCATAGGCCGCACCTTTTGTAAAGCGTCCCTCATTGGCCTCATCATATTCCCAAGGTAGCCGTTTTATGGCCTCCTGCATATCAAGTACCACTTGCTGAAACACCTCATCCTGCGTATTTCGCGGGGCAAAGGGATCGGCATCCCCTCCGGCAGGCTGCAGCACTAATGGAACGCCTCCAAAGTTTGAGGCCAGCACAGAATACAACATTCCACGCATCGCATAGCTTTCCCCGATCAACCGCGTACCCAGTTCTTCGCTCACATTTCCAGAGGCAATAGCTGGGTCTAAATTAACCAGAGCCGTGTTGGCCCTTCCAATACCCGCATAATTCTGTGTCCAAAGGGCATTGAACGGTCCAAAAGTTGTGGGTATCTCAAAGGTTTGGAAAAAGGTATCCGCACCAATGTTCAGATAATCCTGTGTCAGAAAGTTGGCAGGATAAAAGATTGCCTTGGTGATATATTCCGCAGGACTTCCCTGTAACACATCATAGATGCCTATTATCGCAGCAGATGCCGTTTCATCGGAACCAAAAACAACCTGATCGTTTAAGCCGTCCCGCTTTTTATCTTGTAGATACTCGTCGGAACAACCGTAGACCATGAACACCGCCAAGGAAAGTATTAAAATCCTAGCACTCGTTTTTTTTATCATTTTCATAATTCTCATTTTTTTAAAGTTGTAAATTGACCCCTAATGTAAAAGTTGGGGTGACTGGAAAGGAAGCAAAGTCGATACCCCTGCTCTGCACTCCGGAATTCCCGTTAATATCGCTTACCTGCCCTATTTCAGGATCCCAGCCACTATAACTGGTCAACGTTACTAGGTTTTGAACACTAAAATAGAATTTAAGATTGCTCAGCCCGAGCCTTTCTATAGATTCAGAAGGAAGGTTATAACCCAATTTCACATTACGCAACCTAAGAAAAGAACCATCCTCTACATAATGGTCGGAAGCTCTATTGTTCTTGTTAACATCAGCCACCACCGCGCGAGCGTAAATGTTGGAAGGATTTGTCTCCGTCCATCGATTTTCAAAATACTCAACACTTATATTGGAGTACGCGTTGTCTAGGCCATAGCCGCCAAAAGTTTCTTGCTCCACTCGGGTAAAATTAAGGATATCGTTGCCATAAGTACCATAAATATCAATGCCAAGATCAAAGTTTTTATAACTGGCGTTCAAGTTCAACCCACCAAAAAAGTCAGGTACCGGGCTACCTATGATCTCCCGGTCTTCGGGAGTGACTGAACCATCGCCATTAAGATCCTTAAATTTTCTATCGCCCGGGGCGGTATCAACAGATTGATATACATCATCCTGCACTGCGTTGTCGAGCGCATCGATCTCTGCTTGGGTCTGAAAAATTCCATCGGCACGATATCCGAAAAAGGAACCTACGTTGCCACCCTCATATGACCGGGTGACGCCCTGCCAGTTGTCCACAAAGCCAGGAGCGAATTGCGTGTTAAAAACCACGTAGGGATTATCGCCCACAAGCTCTCGAATTTCATTTTTAACTTTTGTGAAATTTACCGAGACATCGTAGTTAAAATCTCCCGTCGCTTTTCTGAAACCCAGAAGGAGTTCAAAGCCTTCATTGATAATGTTCCCTCCATTGACGGAGCGTTGAGTAAAGCCAGTCTGTGCCGGAATGGTCTGCCGAAAAAGAAAGTCTGAAGATTCTTTGCGGAACCAATCTTCCGTAAAATAGAGGCGGCTGTCCAGCAGTTCACCTTCAACTCCTATATTGGTCTGGCGTTGCGTTTCCCATTTTAAATCTGGGTTGGCTAGGGATACCGGCTGCAATCCCGCCACAAAGTCACCGCCTAGCACATAATTTGCATCATCTTGAGTACTTCCACTATCGTAGTAGCCAAGGAACTCAAAAGGTGGGATGCCAAAATAGCTTCCTGTCTCGCCCCAGCTGGCTCGCAATTTAAGTAGGTCAAAGGGTGCATCTTGCATAAAAGATTCTTGATCTACGTTCCAACTTGCCGCCAAGGAAGGAAATGTACCATAAAGATTATTTGAACCGAATCTATTACCATTACCATCCCGTCTAATTGTGGCCGTAAGATAATATTTACTATCGTAATTGTAAGTAAGACGGGCAAATTGGCTCGCCAAAGTTTCGGTACCAAAGGTTCCACTACGACTTGTAACGAGTTCAGCTTGGGTAAGGTCCCGTATGTCGTTGTTCAAAAAGCCCTCACTATTCACATAAACATTCTTGAATTTTGTTTTTTGCGAGGAAGCAGCAGCAAGAATACCTATTTTGTGCTTTCCTATTTCCTTATTGTACTGCAACAAGGTCTCTATAAGATACTCATTCGAAGTATTTTGTGAAATACTGTAACTGGCATCATCATTATTGTCCTGTGAAGTATACCTGTAACTAGGGTTAAAGTTCCAACCGGCGTAATTTTGAGAGTTAAATCCAAAATTAACGGTAGCGGTAAAACCGTCAAAAAAATCGTAATCTGCGCCAAAATTACCCAAGACCACATTGCGACCGTTATCATTGTCTGGCCTCTTGGCACTCGCAATCACATTTGAGCTTACTGCGAGAAGTTCAGATTCAGTAAACGTTCCGTAATTGCCATTCCCATCAAAGGGAAGGTTGGTCCCAGTGATATCTGACAGGTAGGGCGCGTTTGCAAATACCTTTAAAAGGTTATAATAGCCCTGACCTAGATTTTGGTAGCTCTCCGTGTAGGCATATTTGAGGTCGGCATTGACGCTGAAATCATCAGTAACGTCAAATTGCATATTCATCCCCACGTTATAGCGCTTATAAGAAGATTCAATTACGGCACCCTCTTCCTCCAACAAGCCTGCGGTGAAAGCGGCCTTTAATTTCTCGCCACCACCACGAATACTTACACTATGACCCGTCCTAAAACCGTTCCTAAAGGCATAATCCTGCCAGTTCACATTGCGCAGTGCGGAAGGGTTTTCCCATTCCTCGAGCGTGTTTTTCCCCTGTGCCGTGCCCAGGTCGTTGGCTAAAGTTGCAAATTGCCCTGCATTCAGAACATCAATAAACTGGGGGGGCGTTGTTACCCCGGCCCATGAATTGACAGCAACCTGCATATCGCCTTTTGTGCCTTTTTTGGTTTCGATAATCACAACACCGTTGCTGGCACGTACACCATAAAGGGCGCCGGCCGATGCATCTTTCAGTACAGAAATGGACTGGATGTCATTGGGATTGAGATAAGAAATATCCTGTGTGGGGAAACCATCTACCACATATAACGGCGTTACGTTCCCAAAAGAACCTACACCACGAATATTCACGGAAATCCCAGAACCTGGGGCACCAGAGTTCTGGGTAACCTGGATCCCGGCAGATTTGCCCTGTAAAGCTTGGTCAACGTTTGTTGCCGGAAAATTGTTCAGCTCCTCGGAAGAAACCGTACTCACAGCACCGGTAAGATTCCTTTTAGTGGGAAGTACCATAAGCAACTACAACGACCTCATCTAGGCTTTGAGTATCCTCTTCAAGACTTACAACTATCGTCTGCTCATTGGTTACCGTTACTTCCTGCTGTTTAAAACCTATATAACTAAAAACGAGCACATCACCAGCAGCGGCATTGATACTGTAATTACCATCAAAATCGGTAGCAGCCCCTACCGAAGTTCCCTGAACGAGAACGTTTGCCCCTATAATAGGCATGCCGGCACCATCAGTGACCGTTCCAGTAATTTCATTGCTCTGAGCAAAAATGACCTGCGAAAAGATCAATGCTAGGCAAAAAGTTAAATGTTTGAGATGTTTCATAAATTTAAACGTTGGTTATACGATTTGAAATTGTATTCATATTTATCGTTGTCCTGTGTTTTTTAAAAACACTTAAAAATCTAAAACAAAAACACAAAAAAGTGATGTATTTTGCTTATATTTAAGGTGTTAAAGACAAAAACCAAGCAAAAAAAACATCACTTTCAGGATGAAAAATACAAAGAAAAAACTAAACGGGAAAATGCGGA
>JBDNGW010000253.1:0-3519 GCA_041689735.1 Leeuwenhoekiella sp.
CCAGCAACTGCGCCTGCCTTTGCCGGTAGGCAGGTTGAAAATACTCGCCATAGCTACGGCTATGTCTGCGTTTTTCGCCTTGTTGATGAACAAAATAACTGCCTATAATTCGGTCACTTTATTTCTGAACAGATCCTAAGTGTGACTTCCCAAAATCATCCTTAAAGACACCTTTTTATCGTAAGGGTCTGTTCTTCTTTGCCACTTCCCAAAACCAGGGTTTTATTCAGGGCATTTTTATTCCCAAAAAGCTTTTTTGCCAAAGTTTCCAAAAGCACAATGGAATTTGGTGCAGTTAATGAACCTTTCGGTTTTCCCTCTACAAAAGGATAGTTGAACATTTTGAAAAAAGTAGAATCGGCCAAATAACCTCGGGTTTCATAATAGGCCTCATCAGACCCGGAAACCCTTAAAAGGCGGTCGTTTCCTTCGCCAAAATAGACCACGCGGCAAGACTCGGTCACTTCCGGAAAATCTTCTTTCATCGCAAACGCAATGGGTGGCGAAACACCTGCCGAAGGTTCGCCGTCGTTATGCTCTGCTATTGAGGTATTTATCCTGTAGAGCGACGATGCATCGGCAAATTGCTTATCATAGCCAAATTGTGCGATGACATAAATAAGAATACTCAAGCAACAAACCGTTCCCACGGTTAAGCCCAGCAGATTGATAAAGGTCTGTAGCTTGTTCTTCTGAAGGCTTCTCCAGGCGATTTTTATATAGTTTCTAAGCATTTTTGACTGATTTTAGGCGTTTATTGATTGATTTTAAATAAGACCTGACCCGTTTTGGAAACGGGTCAGGTCTGGTCCGTTATTCGGTTCTTAAACTCTTCACAGGATTAGCGATTGCCGCTTTTATTGCTTGAAAGCTTACGGTTATCAATGCAATGCAAATTGCCCCCAGACCGGCAATTGCAAAAACCCAAAGATTAATATCAATCCTGTAAGCAAAGCCCTGAAGCCAGTTTTGCATCGCCCACAAGGCCAAGGGAATCGCCAAAACAATAGCGAGGCCCACCAGTTTCATGAAGTCGCTGGAAAGTAGGCGTACGATATTGGGAACACTTGCCCCGAGCACTTTGCGTACACCTATTTCCTTTCGGCGCTGTTCTACAGTGTAAGCAGATAACCCGAAAAGCCCCAGGCAGGAAATTATTATGGCCAACAGCGCGAAAATCTGGGACAGATTCCCTACCAATTGTTCGCTTTTGAAACTAGCATCAAAGGCATCATCCACAAACTCATATTCAAAGGGGAAGGCCGGATTGTATTTTTTCAGAACCGGCTCCATATCTTGGAGCACGTCGCTATAGGCGGTGCCCGATTTTGTACGTACATACATAAAGTTCCCGTAATCTGGATTATTAAAAAACAGGACGGGATCGCTTGTGCCATACATATCCCCGTATAAATAATCCTTGACCACGCCAATGACCGTGTACGTCGTTTCGCCACGGGTAACAGTTTTACCCAGTGCACTTCCTTCGCCCATTAATTGTGCAAATGATTCCGAGATCAGGGCATTAGAACTATCTTTGGCGATATTGTCGCTAAATGCACGACCTTCCAGAAGTTGCATTCCAACAGTCTCTATAAATTGCGGACTTCCATATCTAAATGAAATCAGGACATCTTCGGTATTCGTTCCCCCTTGCCATTGAAGGTCTGAGCCGTTATTTCCGCCAGCAAGAATATTCGTATTGCTCAAAGCGACATTTTGGATCGTTCCGCTGGAGATCATGTCTTGACGAATAGGATCAAAATTTTTGATGATATCGCCGTTTACTGGCATTTTGATCAGATTTTCGCGCGAGTAGCCCAGATTGCGGCTTTTAACATGCTGTACCTGCTGATAAACGATAATTGTGCTAATGATAAAAACAATGGAAACCGTAAACTGGGCAACCACCAATCCCTTTCTAATAAAAGATGCACCGCCCTGCGTCGTGCGCGTTCCTTTGAGCACATCCACCGGTTTAAAGGAGGAAAGATAGAATGCAGGATAAAGCCCGGCCAGGATACCGCAGACCAGCGTGATGCCCAGCAATAAAAGCAGATGTGAAGGTTGGAAAAGCCCTAATTCCAGGTTCTTCTCGATCAAAATATTGAACTGAGGCATCAGCAGCGCGAGCAGAAGCACGCTTACCATTGCGGCAATAACTGCCGTGATCATGGCTTCTGCTAGAAATTGCGCGATCAACCTGTTCTTTCCTGAGCCGAGCGCCTTCCGCACTCCAACTTCATTGGCTCGTTTTTCGCTTCTAGCCGTGGCTAAATTCATAAAATTGATACAGGCAATCAGCAGGATAATGAGTGCGATTAATGTGAACAATCGAACGTAGGTAATCCTGCCGCCCACCATTTTCCCATCTTTAAAATCAGACCGTAAGTGCCAATCCTTTACCGAGTGTAGAAATGCATACGTTTCCGCCTGATCTGTTTTTGTGGGAATAAGGGCGCGCACCTTCGAATCTACAGTTTTGAAATCCGCTTCTGGGGAAAGTTTTACGAATGTATCGGCAAAATTACTTCCGTAGTCGGTCATCCATTCCGCACCCGCAGCATATTTTTCGAAAGGGATCAACCAATCGAAACCAAAGCTTACATTCTCGGGAAGATCTTCGACCACGCCTGTTATTTCGTAAATGTCCGAATCATTAACCCGTAAGCTTTTACCAAGGACTTTAATGTTTTCACCGAAAAGTTGATCTGCCGTATTCTGTGTCAATACGATGGAATTTGGGGTCTGAAGCGCCTTTATTGCTTTTCCCTCTACGAAAGACAATCCAAAAATTTCAACAATATCTGGGTCGGCATATCTTCCTCTTTTATTGATGGAATTATCCCCAATACTAAAAAGCAAATTTTCACTCCATGTTCTGGCGGCCTTCGTAATACCGGGAATTTGATCTTTTAAATCTTTCGCCAAAGGGCCCGGTGTGGAGTTGAACGTGCGCCATTCCCCTTCATATTTTTGATTGGTGGGCACATAGTACACCTGATCCTGATCGGGGATAGAACTATCAAAATCAACCTCATCCTCAACCCAAAGAAAGATCAAACTGGCACAGGTAATCCCAATGGCAAGGCCGAAAATATTGAGCGCGCTATAGCCTTTGTTTTTCCAAAGGTTGCGGAAGGCGATTTTGATGTAGTTGCGTATCATTTTTGACTGATTTTAGGCGTTTATTGATTGATTTTATATAAAACCTGACCCGTTTTGGAAATGGGTCAGGTCTGGTGCGTTATTCGGTTCTTAAACTTTTTACTGGGTTTGCGATTGCTGCTTTGATTGCTTGAAAACTTACGGTTACCAGCGCGATCAAAATCGCAGCGATTCCCGCAAGGACAAAGACCCACCAGGCCATGCTTATCCTATAGGCATAATCCTGTAGCCAGTCATCCATGATCCACCAGGCGAGAGGAAATGCAATAAAACAGGAAACGGCAACTAGTTTTAAAAAATCAATGGATAATAAGGCTATAAGGTTTTGCACCGTTGCGCCCAGAATTTTTC
>JBDNGW010000254.1:0-13215 GCA_041689735.1 Leeuwenhoekiella sp.
GCAAGGATTGGAAATTGTAGATCCGTCGTATTTCTTTACCCAGAAACGCTATGACGCCTTGCAACGCAGCCTAGAACAAGAGAAAACGGATAAAAAGGACACAAAAACGGCCTTTTATGACCCATTTATTAAAGATGATAAATACGGGACGGTAGGTTGTGTAGCACTCGATAAAAATGGAAACCTCGCTGCCGGAACTTCCACCGGCGGGATGAACAATAAGCGCTATAATCGTATAGGTGATGCGCCCATAATTGGGGCCGGCACTTATGCTAATAACAAGACCTGCGGCGTTTCATCTACCGGTTGGGGAGAGTATTTTATGCGCGGACTCGTAGCTTATGATATTTCGGCAATGATGGAATATGGGGGCAAAAGCCTCAAAGAGGCTACCGATGCGGTAATTCAAAAGAAATTGACCGATATGGGCGGCACCGGTGGTATCATTTCCCTTGATAAAAATGGCAACGTTTCTATGGAATTCAACACGCCCGGCATGTACCGCGCCTATATGAACGATAAAGGCGAATTGCAAGTGGGGATTTACGAAGAATTGCAGGAGTAAGAGGGTTTTTTAGGTTGCACGTTAAAGGTTGAAGGTTACAAGTTAAAGGTTTCAGACCCAAGTACATCCTGCAAGGCGATATGCTGAGCTTGTCGGAGTGTGTTGTCGCAGGCCTCCTTGTAGTTTTCAAAACCAGTGTCCTAGTCCGCAACATTTCCAAAGTCTCAAAATTTGGAAAAGCTAATCACCATCCCACGTAATCCGGCGATTTAATCCCCTTTAAATTGAGATATACCACTAATTGACCGCGGTGGTGGGTAAGGTGATCCTGTATGAGGTTTAGAATTTGCAGTTTGTTTTTCTCGCCAGCGAAAAAAATCACCTTTTCGCCTAAGTAGGCTTCTGATACTATTTTAACGCGTTCAGCTATTTGAGTAAAAGAAAAGTTGAGAGCATCGATTCTTTCTGCTTTAGTTTTCGCTTCGGCAAAGTTTTTATTCTCAGACTTGCCCAGATAAACGGTTGCCAACCATTCCATATTGGCGTTGATGTGTTTGAGCTGCTCACCGAAAGTCATTTCAGCCTCAGCAGGTTTGAAGTCATAATATTCTTCTGGCATCGCTTCCGCGAAAGCGATCAAATAGTTTTTGGAATTCTCCCATTTTTCAAGATAAGCCGTTTTATACATCTCAAATGTTGAAGACTTTTCTTGTGCGGAAAGCCCAAAACTGCTAAAAAATAAGATGTGAATGATAGTATTACTCAAAAGAATTTGATAAATTTTTATTTTTTAGGTTTCCGTGAAGTATGAAATACCGCGTGAACAATAACGGTTTTATTGTCTATAACATAATGAATCCCTTAAGGAAATCTTTGGGTAAAAACAATTCTAACTTCACCATATTTTTTCTGAAAAGCATGCGAATTTGACTGAATTTTATCTAGTACTACCTCTATTTCATGCACAAAAGAATCCGAGAGATCACTATTGAGTTTATCATAATAATCGAAGGCTTCTTGAACATCTACTGGAAGCGCCCCTTTTAAATATGATTTTTAATTTCAAAAGGACTATTTAAGTTGCTTTTTTAATTCCTTCCAGGAAATTCCTTCTTCTGGATTTAAGGTATGTTCCTTCAATCGCGCGTCAAGTACTTCTTTATGATCATCTGAGAATGGATAAATGCGAGCTTCAGCTAGAATAAATTCCTTTATTTTAGCTAAGGATTCTTCAGATTCAATTTCCAAGAGTTTCTCAATTACTTGGAGTTTTGTTGCTTGTAAGTTCATAACCTAGCCTTTTCCATTAAAAATAGATAAATTTAATTGATTATTGAATCAATTTCACCACATCCTTCGCAAAATAACTGGCAATCAAGCTTGCACCGGCGCGTTTTATAGCGGTAACCTGTTCCATCATTACCGCGTCGTGATCCAGCCATCCACGTTCTGAAGCGGCTTTGATCATTGCATATTCGCCGCTTACCTGATAGACCGCTACGGGCACATGTACCGCGTTTTTGATATCGCGTACAATGTCAAGGTAACAAAGGCCCGGTTTTACCATAACAATATCTGCACCTTCTTCAATGTCCATAAGGGTTTCCTTGATCGCCTCCTCACGGTTAGCGAGATCCATCTGATATGTTTTTTTATCCTTCGGAATATCCTGCGCATCTACTGGGGCAGAATCTAGCGCATCACGGAACGGCCCATAAAACGCCGAAGCGTATTTAGCTGAATAACTCATAATCCCGGTATCCACAAAGCCTTCATCTTCCAGTAGCGTGCGTATTTCAAAAATACGGCCATCCATCATATCGCTGGGCGCAACAAAATCTGCACCGGCACGCGCGTGGGAAAGGGCCATTTCAGCGAGGATTGCGTTGGTGTCATCATTGATGATCTGACCATTGGCCGCAATGCCATCATGGCCAAAACAGGAATAGGGGTCAAGCGCAACATCGGTCATCACCACCATATCGGGACAAGCATCTTTTACGGTTTTTATTGCCCGTTGCATGAGTCCGTCAGGATTTATGGCTTCCTTGCCTGCATTATCCTTCAGTTTTTCGTCCACTTTCACAAAAAGCAGCACCGATTTAAGTCCGAGATCCCATAGTGATTTCACTTCTGTTTTCAACGTATCCAAGCTATAGCGGTAATAACCCGGCATAGAATTGATTTCCTCCTTTTTGCCTTTGCCTTCCACGATGAATATAGGCACGATAAAATCGTCTGGGGTAATGCTTATCTCGCGGACTAGGGCGCGTAGGGCGGGTGTTGTGCGTAATCTTCTATTTCTGCGTAAGGGATACATATTTTTTCAATTAACAATTAAACAATGCTTTTTTATACCCAGTTTTTCGGGTTTTTGAGCACTTCATGCAGTTTTTCTTCTTCGCTGCCGGGGGCGGGTTTGTGGTCGTATTTCCATTGTACAATAGGAGGGAGGCTCATTAAAATGCTCTCGATCCTTCCGTTGGTTTTGAGGCCGAAAAGCGTGCCTTTGTCATGCACGAGGTTAAACTCCACATAACGGCCGCGCCTTATCTGCTGCCAAGTTGTTTCTTTTTCGCCGTAGGCAATATCTTTCCGTTTTTTAAGAATGGGTAGATAAGCATCCAGAAAGCTATCGCCCACTTCGGTTACAAAATTATACCAATCCTGCATGGAGCGGCCTTCTTTGGCTTTGCAATGGTCAAAGAACAAACCGCCGAGACCGCGGCCTTCATTACGATGTGTATTGTAAAAATAGGCATCACATTTGGCTTTGAATTTCACATAAAAATCAGGATCGTGGGCATCGCAGGCTGTTTTGCAAACCTGGTGAAAATGGGCAGCATCCTCTTCAAAAAGATAATAGGGCGTAAGATCTTGGCCACCGCCAAACCAACTATCAACGAGCGTACCATCTTTTTCATACATTTCAAAATAGCGCCAGTTGGCATGCACGGTGGGTGCGTAAGGGTTTTTGGGATGGATGACGAGACTGAGTCCGCAGGCGAAAAAATCAACATTCCCCACGTCAAAATAATTCTGCATTGCCGGTGCCAGCGTGCCGTGAACCATAGAGCTGTTGACGCCACCTTTTTCGATCACCGCACCATTTTCGATCACGCGCGTACGACCGCCACCGCCTTCTTCTCGCTCCCAGGGATCTTCGTGAAATTTGGCCTTGCCATCCACTTTTTCAAGGGCTGCGGTGATCTGATCTTGAAGTTGGTGAATGTAGTTTACGAATTGCGCTTTTATGTCTGTAATACCTACAAGGAGCCCTCGTTCCTCGGGAACACCTTGCAGGAGTTGTTCTCGACCTGCAAGGTGTTCTTCGTCTCGATAGCTATCGGGATACGGAGCTCCTTGTAGGTCTTTGAGGATTTCATCCATCTCTTCGGACTGACCTGCAAGGTATTCTCCGCTTTTTCGCGGAGTTCCTTGTAGGTCTAAATCTGACACTTCCTGATTACTCCAATCATTTTCAGTATGCATAATTTTAAAATTTTCTATGTTCTCAAAAATCTCAATTCCTTCTCTTATAGCTAATGGAAACGGTGGTTTCATTGTATTTTCTAAATAAAAGCGGTAGGATGAAAAATTGTAATTGACTGGATTTTGCGGATTTGTGTGCACATAAATAATTAAATTACGCAAATATGCTTCGTCTGTTATATTTTTCCGTTTAAAATGCTTTTCAAACAGACTGCCCGTTCTGCCTATACTTTTGTTATACGCCTTGACGTATGCATTTAAAAAATTGGAAAATGATTGCGTAACTTTTTCTTCTGCAGAATTTATCTGAATAACGAAATGAAAATGATTTTGCATCAGGCAATAAGCAAGTACAGCTACTTTTCCAGAAAGGTATTTATCAAATAGTTTCAAGAAATATTCTTTGTTTTCCTCGGTTTTGAAAATTGCACACCCATTAATACCTCGATTATAAATGTGGTAATAATGGTCTTTTTCTAGTTGTTCCAATTTCATGCTCTTTTATTTATCCTGCAGGGTATTCCCTGCTTTTCGCAGGGTCCTTGTAGGTATTTATCCTTTTATTTTGTCATTTTTCTACATATTCTCAGTTTAGACCTACAAGGAGACCTCGTTCCTCGGCAACGCACTTCGACAAGCTCAGCGCATCGCCTTGCAGGTCGGTTAAATCCTGCAAGGTATTCCCTGTTTTTTTCGGGGTTCCTTGTAGGTATTGATCTATATAGACCTACAAAGAGGCCTCATTCTTCGGCAACACACTTCGACAAGCTCAGCGCATCGCCTTGCAGGTCTCCAGCCGCTCCAGCGTTACCACACTCGCAGCAGTGGCCGAAAGTGGCAATACAAGTATGATTCCTACCACCGGGATCAATAGGCAACCCATAAAAACAATGCCGTTACCTATGGCCAGACCACGGTTTTTCTTTACAAAATTCACACTTTCGCGGTAGGTATAATGCCGCTCCAGCGTATAATCCATATTGCCAAAACCTGCGTAATACGCCTGTACCAAAAAGGCAATTGGCGTGGTGACAAAATTGACGACGGGAATCAAGCCCAGAACCAACAGCGGAAGCGTTAAAACCAGTTCCCAACCCAAGTTGCGCAGGTTAATACGTATGCCGCGCCACAATTGACCAGTGTTTGACGAATCGCGATGGCCATGTTTTTCACCATAAAGATGCATCTCGATCTTCTCGGAAACCGGACTCATAAACGGTGCGGAAAGTGCCATAACAATATGTTTATACAGAATCAAACCCAGTAAAATCACCAGCAAAGCGCCTAAAATCGTACTTAAAGTAGCAAAAACCTGCGCGCCCCAATCCCACAGCCAGAGCTGGGCAATAAAAGCACCAATATCATCAGAAAATCCCCACGCTGAAAAACCAATGGCGACCGCTGTAAAAAAGCTAATCCCCATAGGTACCATATAGTATTTCCACAACCTGAGTTCATTGATCAGCTTAAAGGAGTGGCGGTAGGCATTCACGGCATGTAAACTGCTTTTTATCATGTGAGATAAACCAGGTCTTTATCTTCTTTTTCTATTTCGGCTAAATGTTCGATTTTTCGTGCTTTTTCGGTCATTTTCTTCAAAAAATCGATGATTTCTTTCTCTTCCAATGCTACTAAATCTATGGAATGCGCAAGCCCCACTTGATTATTGTGCAAGTCCATCGCGCGTGGCAACGGTTGATTTGGCGCTAATTTCTCATGTTTTGTAGTTATTGTTTCGGTCCAACGCATCACTTTTTCAAGGTTGTTTTTCCACTGTAGGCAGGCTTTGGCGATAAGGACGTTCCATAGCGCGTGCCTAAAGGCGTTTGCTTTTGTGTTTCCCTTGTGCACATTACCAAATTCACGCTGTACAATCTGCATCGTTTTTCGCGTTGCTCTTAACGTGGGAATAACAAAAAGCGGGTGCGAAAGTGCAAGCCAAAAAAGTCCCGGAAGCTGTTTAAAATCGGTTGATCTTAGAACTTTGCCCAGCATTACTCCTGTTTATATTCTTTGACCGCTTCTATAAAGGTGCCTGCGTTTTCTATGGGAATATTCGGTAAAATGCCGTGGCCAAGGTTGACGATGTATTTATCTTTTCCGAAGGCATCTATCATTTCCTTGACCATGCGTTTAATTTCACCTGGAGGCGAAAACAGCCGTGTTGGATCAAAATTGCCCTGTAAGGTGATATTTCCGCCCGATAATAATCGCGCATTCTGCGGACTACAAGTCCAGTCCACACCCAGTGCAGCGGCGCCGCTTTTTGCCATTTCATCCAGTGCAAACCAGCAGCCTTTACCAAAGGCTATTACCGGCGCTTCGTCTTTGAGCGCATCGATAATTTGCTGCATATACTGCCAGCTGAATTCCTGATAATCTACCGGTGAGAGCATGCCGCCCCAACTGTCAAAAAGCTGTACCGCATTTACTCCGGCCTTTATTTTCTCACGCAAATAGGCAATTGTGGTATCGGTGATCTTTTGTAATAGTTGGTGCGCGACCAGTGGTTGGGTAAAGCAAAATTCTTTAGCGATATCAAAGTTTTTAGAACCTTGGCCTTGCACACAATAGCACAATAGCGTCCACGGTGAACCGGCAAAACCAATAAGCGGAATCTCATCGTTGAGCTTTTCTTTGGTCATTTTAATGGCTTCCATAACATAACCTAAGGTGTCGTGAATATCAGGCACGATCACGCGGTCCAGATCTTGCTGCGAGCGAATGGGACTGGGCAGCCACGGGCCCACACCGGGTTTCATTTCCACATGAATGTTCATCGCCTGCGGGATCACGAGAATGTCGCAAAAAAGTATCGCTGCGTCCATTCCGTAGCGTCGTATGGGCTGCACGGTAATTTCGCTGGCAAGTTCTGGCGTTTGGCAACGGGTGAAAAAATCATATTTTCCCTTGAGTTCCATAAACTCGGGCAAGTAACGGCCGGCCTGACGCATCATCCACACTGGCGGACGCTGCACGGTCTCGCCTTTTAAAGCGCGTAAAAATAGGTCGTTTTTGATGCTTGATTTTTTATCTTTCACTTCCGTGAACCTGCCTGCCGGCGAGGTAGGGGCGGAAGTCTTTTTCTCGTTATCCATAAAATTTGTTCTATATTATGTGTTAGACCTATAAGGAGTCCGCTGGAAAAAGCGGAAACACCTTGCAGGTTTTCAAAAAATCCTGGACTGACCTGCAAGGTATTCTCGAGGAACGAGGGTTCCTTGTAGGTCTAAGCTGTATTTTCAATAATCTCAATTGCCTTTTCAATAACACTTTCCACGGTGGTGGCATTTGCAATTTCAATAGTATTCGTATGCTTTTTTGCTTCTGCAGCGGTGGTTTCACCGATACAAATGGCCATTTTTTGACTTAAATCGTTACTTTTTACAAAGCTCTGGATTCCACTTGGGCTAAAAAACAAAATCACATCGAAATCCCGATCGAATCGCTTGAGATTTAAAACGGTTTTATAGGTTATAATTTCTTCAAACCGGATGCTTTCTGCTTTTAAAATGCTGGGCAGTTCTTCGCGCCGGTTATCGCCGCAGAAGAAATAAAAGCTTTTTTTCGAATGCTTTTTGACAATAAATCGGGCTAAATCTGCCGAATTTTCGGCGATTATCACCGGTTTTAGGCCGTTTTGCTCTAATAATGCAGCGGTTTTAGTTCCTACACAAAAACAGTTCTGGATTTTTTTGGTATTTTCGGAATTGTCTAGAACCGCTCTCACCGAGTTTTTACTCGTAAAAAGGCCGTTTTCAACCGTTTTGGGCATTTTAAAATCAACGGCTTTAATTTTGATTGCGTTGTAATCTACAAGAGCTATTTCCGCTTTGCAAAATGCTTTTTTTTGTGCAGCCGATAATTTTTTGGTAGAAAGAACGCTGGGCATAAACTTCAGATTTAATCCTTCAAATCACTAAACTTCAGTATTTAACGTAGCTTTTATCTTGGCCATTAGGGCTTTGCCACCATTTTCCAGAACCTCTGTGGCGCACAGTCGGCCAAAATGGTAATTTTTGTTGAGGGCTATGCTTTTATTAACACCTATTTTTTGACTTCCGTCCAGACTGAACAATGCAGCTTCAAAATGTAGTTTTTGATCTTTAATCTGAGCCAGCGCACCTATGGGAGCGGTGCAGCCTCCCTCCAGTTCGTTTAAAAATTCGCGTTCTACAGTGGTCACGATTTCTGCTGTTATATCGTTAAGCTTATTACAGGCTTCACGACAGAAAGTGTCATTTTCCATTGCGACGATTACCATTGCGCCCTGTGCCGGAGCTGGAATCATCCAGTCGAGTTCGATATGTTTTTTTGGTACAAGGTTGATGCGCTTCAGTCCCGCTTTCGCGAAAATCGCACCCGTCCAATTGCTGTCTTTTAACTTTTGCAATCTGGTATTAACGTTGCCGCGCAGATCAACAAAATTATGTTGTGGGTAGCGGTGCAGCCATTGCGCCTTACGGCGTAAACTGCCAGTAGCAAGAGTGTTTTCAGTCGATTTTAACCTATTTTCAAGATTTTCCACCGGATTATATACAAGAATATCTGCAGACGGCGCCCTTTTTAAAACCGCTGCCTGAACGATACCCTGCGGAAGTTGCGTGGGCACATCTTTCATGGAATGTACGGCAATATCCACGACCCCGTTGACCATGGCGATGTCTAAGGTTTTAGTGAAAATACCGGTAATTCCCATTTCATAAAGCGGCTTGTCAAGAATAAGATCACCGGTAGATTTTACGGAAACAAGTTCGGTTTTATAGCCCAATGCTTCGAGCTTTTGCTGTACGTGATGCGCCTGCCAGAGGGCAAGCTCGCTATCGCGTGTGCCTATGCGGATCGTTTTTTCCAAAATCTAGTAGTTTTGAAGTTTAAAGACTCTTTGAATAAGTTCTAGGCTTTCATCTTGGGGAACCTGATCGTCTTTAAGGTGTTTGGCAAATTGTGTGGCGATCTTTTGTATAAGTCGATTGCTGATAATTTCGGCCTGTTCTTCGTTAAAACCGGCTATTTTTTTACGCTGAAAATCGATTTCACCATCTTTGATTGCGATAAGCCTTGATTTTAATGCGCGAATGGTGGGCGCAAACTGACGTGAACAAAGCCATTCATAAAAATCGCTTTGTATTTCTTTGTTGATCGCTTCCGCTTGCGGCACGTGTGTTTTTCTTCGGTTCAAGGTGTCATCCGTGATCCTTGAGAGTTGGTCCAGATGCACAAGAGTGACATGATCCAAGTCTTCCACATCGGGATCGACATTTTTTGGGATGGAAAGATCCAAAATAAGCAACGGTTTTTTAAGGTGGAGCAGATCTTTGGAAATCGTGGGTTTTTTTGCCCCAGTGGCAACGATCAGCACATCTGCATCTGCAATTTCAGACTGAATATCAGCATAGTTTTTTACCTGCAAATTGAACCTTCCGGCAATCTTTTCGGCTTTATCCTTGGTGCGGTTTATTAAGGTAATATTGTCGTTTTTAGTATGTTTTACGAGATTTTCGCAGGTATTTCGACCGATTTTACCCGTACCAAAGAGCACAATATTTTTTTCTGAAATGTAGGGAACACGGGCAAGAATATATTGTACCGAAGCAAAGCTCACCGAAGCCGCACCGTTAGAAATACTGGTTTCATTCTTAATACGCTTGCTGGCCTGAATCACACAGTTGATGAGACGCTCCATAAACGGATTTACAAGACCCAGTTTTTTAGACCGTCTAAAGCCTGATTTTAACTGACCAATAATTTCAAAATCACCCAGAATCTGACTGTCCAAACCTGTGCCCACTTTAAAAAGATGATCAACCGCTTCCTCGTTCTTGTAGGTGTAGGAAACTTTTTGAAATTCGGCTACCGTACCTTGCGTATGTTCGCAGAGCAATTTTACAAGGTCCAAGGGTTCATGGGCAAAGCCATATAATTCGGTACGGTTGCAGGTAGAAATAATCGTGAGGCCAGCGATGCTATCTTCCTGGGCACGTTGCAGGATGAGGTCTTGAGTTTTCATATCCACACTAAAATGACCGCGCACCTCGGCATTGGCTTTAAGATAACTTAGGCCAATGGCGAAGAAATTTCCGGAATAAGCGGGGTAAAAAGACTGGTTGCCGTACATATTTATAATAAACATTGGCTCTAGTTTAAATTAGCTATGATATTTATTACCCTTTCGTAAATCCCATCCCCAGCCCTTCCCCAAGGGAAGGGAGCCGATTCGGAACACGATTATACCTTGTTTTAATCTGAAAAAAGCCGTTTTTGATCAACTTTCGTAAAAAAACAACGTTGGATTAAACTAGAGCCTAAACATTGTAAAAGTATTGTGAACTTTATTTAAAAAACAACGCTTGCGGTATCTTTTTGAACGGTAAACGATTTAGCATGAAAATTTTTACAATAAAAGCGGAAAATAGCCTAATTTAGCGGTATGATCACTGATTTAACAGTATGTAATTTAGAACAGTTCTAAACAAATTATTCCGATTAATATGGAAAGTGCTTTAAAAAATAACGCCATAAGCCTCTATGACGAGATCATGATCGAAACAGGTTTTGTAGTGCTTAAATTTAACAATGAGACTGCGGAAACGCAGCAGATGATCCGTGAGGTGGACAGTAGTTTTATCCAGTTTCACTTTTGTGCCAAAGGTGGTGCGGAGTTCAGTTTTAATACCGGCGTATACAAACTACCGCTCAAAGAGGAAAATTCGCTGCTGCTTTATAATCCGCAGCGCGATTTGCCCATGAATATGGAGTTAGAGCCGGGGAGTTGGGTGATTTCGGTGTTGGTTTCCATAAAAAAATTTCACTCCCTATTTTCAACAGAAGCCAATTTTATTAGCTTTTTAAGCGCTGAAAACAAGGATCGTAAGTATTATAAGGATGGCAGCATCGCACCTTCAATGGCCGTGGTGCTCAACCAACTCGTAAATTACAACCTGCATTCCAGCATTAAACCGCTCTATTTTAAGGCGAAGGCGTACGAATTATTGAGTTTATATTTTAACCGACCCGAAGATGTGGATATTGAACAATGCCCTTTTCTGGTAGATGAACACAATGTGGCCAAAATCAAAAAAGCCAAGGAAATCGTACTCGCCCGCATGGCCGAACCGCCCACACTGCACGAACTTTCCGAAGAAATAGGATTAAGCCTGAACAAGCTCAAAGAAGGTTTTAAGCAGATTTATGGCGAACCGGTGTTCAGTTTTCTTTTTAACTATAAAATGGAAGTCGCCCGCCAGCTGCTGGTCACAGGAACGTATAATGTGAATGAAGTGGGACTAAGAGTAGGCTACAGCACCGCAAGCCATTTTATTGCGGCTTTTAAAAAACAGTTTGGGACAACGCCGAAAAAGTATATACAGGCGCTGGGGTAGGTTTATAAATCTTAAAACAAATCAGAATATATGATCTGATTTGTTGTAAATAAGTGAAACAATCTTAATTGTATCATTATCTAATTTGTAGACGCGCGGCGTATGCTTGTTGATTATAAATTTTCTGAGAAAATATACGTCAGATTAAGGACAAAATTCAGGATTTGAAGACAAGACTTTATTTAATGTGTTGATGTCATTTTGAAGGCGGATTACTATTTCATAATTCCACCGCTCAAAAAGTTGATCGATCATTCTAGATAATTGATTTTTGCTTCATCAGACCATACAATCATTCAGAGCCTTTTAAGGCCATGATTCTTAGCTCTATTTCTTCTTGTACATGCTGACAACTCAAGGTGTTTCCACTTTCAATATCCTCCAAACCTCTTTCAATACTTGCTCTTTCCACTTTTGTCAGGGAATCATACCAATCCTTATCCGAATTCATAAAGCTGAAATTGTTAAGTAGCTAATTCATAAAGTCAATCTTTTCATATTCTACATTAATAACCCATTTCGTAATGATGTTCAACGTATTAATAATGTAGTAAGTTATAAATAAACCCAATACTCCCCAATAAAAGCTTGATAAAGAATTTCGGGTTAAGAGCGGCATTAACCGTAATTTTGATAAAAAAATTAAAAGCTATGAAAAAAGGAGTTTTAATGGTCAATCTGGGTTCTCCGGAAAGTACCGATCCTAAAGACGTAAAAAAATACCTGGGCGAATTTCTGATGGATGAGCGCGTGATAGACGTTCCTTACTGGGCGCGCGCTTTGCTAGTAAAGGGAATCGTTCTTAACACGCGGCCAAAACAATCTGCCGCCGCGTATTCTAAAGTGTGGATGGATGAAGGTTCTCCACTTATCGTGATTTCGGAGCGCCTACAGAAAAAAGTGAGCGAAAAAGTTGATGTTCCGGTGGTACTTGCCATGCGGTATGGGAAACCAAATATGCTCAGCGGACTTCAAAAACTCGATGAGCTGGGCGTAGATGAGGTTTTGATCCTGCCATTGTATCCACAATTTGCCATGGCCACCACCGAAACCATTATTGTCCTGGCGGAAGAATTGCGTAAAAAGCACTTTCCAAACATGCGTTTTTCAGACATTCCCGCTTTTTACAATAAACCTGAATATATTGAGGTGCTTTCCAATAGTATTGGTGAAAAGCTCAAAGACTTGGACTATGAGCATTTGCTTTTTAGTTACCATGGTGTCCCTAAAAGGCACATCCGAAAAAGCGATGTGACCAAAAGCCATTGCAAAATTGATGGGCAATGCTGCCAGACGCCATCTGCGGCGCACCAGTTTTGCTACCGACACCAGTGTTATGACACCACGAGGCAAGTTGGCGAATTTCTCAACCTAAAAGAAGGCACGTATTCCACTTCATTTCAATCCCGTTTGGGTTTTGATCCTTGGTTGCAGCCCTACACTGACCGCACCATTGAACGGATGGGCAAAGAAGGCATTAAGAAAATGGCTATCGTAACACCTGCTTTTGTGAGCGATTGCCTGGAAACCCTAGAAGAAATCGCTATGGAAGGTCAGGAAATCTTCCACGAGATGGGCGGTAAGGATTTTACGGTAATTCCCTGCTTAAATGACCGGGATGACTGGGTTTTTGTGGTTTCTACGTGGATCAACAATTGGGCGATTGTGGAAGCTAGCAAGGCGATTGCGTAGAGCCCCCCAACCCCTGCCTCGCCGGCAGGCAGGCCCGAAGGGGGAGTAAGTTGGATGGATAATCTGCTGTGGATGTTGTTCTTTTAAAGGTTTTGTGAAAGTGTTGCATTTTATGCGGATCGCTTTTTTAAGAAATTGCTTTAA
>JBDNGW010000255.1:0-6196 GCA_041689735.1 Leeuwenhoekiella sp.
AAACAATATCGATTTCTCCACCCTCAAGGTTGCCACCTGCAGCAACGTACAGATCAGTGAGTTTCTTCCATTCGGCTTCGGTTACAGTATTCACCTCCCCTCGCAGTTCATCTCGATATTCAATATACTCATCGTACTTAGTCATAACTCGAGTACCTATTCTTTGAATGAATCGCCAATTGGCTTCTTTAATAATTATTTACAAAGATTTCGTGGCATGGATAGACTTTGTTAAAGGAGTCCCTAGCGTGGCTTGTGCCTAGGTAAATTTGCCCAATTTCTCTTTGTCACACGTCATTTTTCGCTATCACCATACTCTTGATCGGACTCCATGGAGACATCATCACCGGAGTCGTAAGCAATACCAAGAAGTTGATGCCTTGCTTTTGATGCATCTTCTATGCTCAATCCCGTTCTCTGCGCAAATCGTGCCAGGTCAATTGAGAGTGCCTTCTCTATAGTGAGATCATCCCCCAGTGCTTTTACGACCTTGTCTGGTAACCCCTTCACCTGACCTATTGGGCTTTTCAAATGTCGCTCAGGTAAAAGCTGCTTAATCTGATCCTTGAAATAGTCGCTCTCCAAAAAGCCAACGTTGCCAAAGGCGTGGCGCTTGGGACTTCGGAAACTGGTAGTTAAGGCCGTCTGGATTTTTTGCAGAAACTCCTTCATAGCAGGTAACCTGCTTTGGCTGCTTGCCTCTCTGTTCAGCAGGAATTTTTTCATCTTTAGCATCGGTTCATCAACGATGCTCTCAATTTGGCGGGGAGGTTCTTCAGGTGAAACGGGAGGCGGAACTATCTCCAAGCATTCACCGGACTTAAAGCAGGCACACAGGCCACGGTTGGTGATTAATAGTCGCCCTAACTTGGCACTAGCTTCCTCGTGGTTTTTCTTTGGCTGCTCTCGGCGAGTAAAAACGCGGAACTTCAATTCTACATGTCGAACGTCCCCCTGGTCTAACACGCGTCCGACAACTTGTACGGTGCCATCATCAATTGGTTGGTAATTAAATATTTTGATCCTATTGTCAACATTGTCCAAACTGATACTACCCTTTTCATCTTTTCCACCAAGAAATCGAATACCACTATGGAAGGTATCCCCCCTGGTGCGATCGATTACCCAGCCTAACCCAATAGCATACTTGGACGTCAAGAATTCTTCCATTGATTCGGCTCCGTCTTTTTTTGACTCTGCTGTCACAATGAAATCTTCATGGCTTTCCTCATATTCAGTCGGAGGATCTTCAATCGAACTATCTTCAGGGAAATGTCCAGTCTCTAAGGACGTTTCTATGCAAAGCCCTTCTATCCCTTCCGGTCGCGAGACGATTAAGAAGTATTCTTGCATTCCTTCTATGGCGCGAAGACCTTGAACGAATGTCCGAAAATCCGTCGGTTGTAGAACGTGGGGACGCGCTAACATTAGAAACACAGCTCTATTCGTTCCAGCGTGGTAGCCTGTAAGGAGATTATACATCTGGCTGAGCTGTGTAGTTGTGCCCTGTGTTTCTCGCCGTTCGCGGGAAGCGTCGGTTTGCACACTCCATTGGTTTTGGTCAGTCTCGATATTAGTACGGGAGGCTTCAATTGAATGACCGAATGTTATTGGAGTGCCTGGAATAGTTATTCCTGCGTTTGAGCCAAGCTTGAAACTATCCTGGGTGCTGTCCGTGTGTGTAAGCGCCTTGTTGGTCGTAACGCCTGACTTGGATCCAGTCAGAATTTCACCTGCTTCTGTCGCTGCCTGGTAGAGGTCTCTTGTTTTGGGTTCGAAATCAATGATATGAGGATAGTCTTCCAGCGTGAGGGCAACCTCTTTAGCCGTGAAATAGGCAAATTCAAGGAGCGATGCCTCTTTTTCAGGGGCCGTAAGCACAACTGTGTCTATATCGTCTGCTTCAATTAACAGAGTATGTACCTGTCCTGGTTCAGCTTCGGTTAACGCTGTGCCAACTGATTCCCCCGCCCTGAATGCTTCCATCTTCACCCCAACAACAATGGCATAGGTGACTTTTGCCTCGATTGCGGCCAACCCTGCAGTGGCTGGAATACTAATGACCATCTTTGTGTGAATATTAAGCTCTGCATCTGAACCGCCACCCTGGGGAATGATGTTGATGAGTCGGTTATGTGCCTCGCCGGATGCCTCGAAGGTAACTCCTGACGAATGCTCATATGGATTATCCAACGTAGTCCCTGGCTCCAAAAAAACCGGGTCACCTGGCTGTCTTAATTGAGAAAAATTGATTCTAATGCGCTCAACGAGTTCCTTTTTCTTGTTCGGATAGGGAAAAACGGCTACGTTCAATAAGGAACCGTAACAAGCAAAATATTCACCAAAAAGCCTTTCAAATGTATCCTCTACATCTGTCGTTGAGGTGTTAGGAAAAGGATTTAAGACGGTACCCTCAAGATGACTCTTAAATTTATCAAGATAATCTAACACTTCTCTCCCAGGCTGATAACCTGTAATTGTTGTTGTGATTTTGATATAGGTTATCCTATCGCCACAGAGTTCCTCTGGTAAATCTTCAGGCTTGGGTTCATATGCTGAGATGGCCATGGATGATCGCCACGCAAACGGAAACTTCTTATTGCAGAATTCCTCATCCATCATGTCTGGGCTGACGGCAATTTGTCTCCATGGGATGTTGATCGGTAGATTTAATGATTGTTTTGACATTTTAGTATTTTTTATGACACTCTTTTCTTAGGGAAGGACTGCCGAACTACTGATTAAACTGCATGTGCCTTCTATCCCTTATTAGAATTTTGAGAAATACATTAAGAAATAAATGAGGCAGAGCTTTATGGTATTAAAGCGGTATAGCAATTATAAAACACTGCCACTTTATAAATTTTCCTGCTCTTCACCCGAGGTAGATCCTCGAAGAATTTATTGAAAAATTAGCGATGAAATATTTAATTTGGGTAAATACTGCAAAAACAAATATTTGTACTTATATGATACAAGGTAATACTTTAATGCTAAAACCAAATAGATTTTTTTTGTTAAGCAATCTTTTTTAACGGTTTAACTGAATTTAAAATTGATTCCACGGCACTTTACCAGTAGGCTGGGATAGATTATCTTTAGGACAACTATAATACATTAAAAATTAAACTAGTTTCTTTAAATTTTTTTGTCAATGATATCTGCGAAAGTTTTTGATAGCGTGACAATTTGAATTGGAAAATGAGGTCTTTATCAAAAACACTATGAACCAAAGACATTATTTATTCTCCCAAATCCTGGAGTACCTTTCCCAAAGTATCTTCGACCTGTTGCTAAGATAGATATGCAGAAATCAGGAGAGAAGATGCCCTGGAGGTATCCAAAGGCGTGGGTAGCTAGATGGAGAAGTCACCAGAGGTCATAGCCGGCCAACCCATAGGTCGGTGAAGAACGGAATGAAAAAATCGAGTCCGTTCGCCGGGGCACAAAAAGGGCACCCTCCTATTTCCCCCTATACCTAGCAGAAAAAACGCCCCCTCGAAATACCAATTGCAGACGTAGGAATTTGATTAATCTTATATCCATATACGCACACTGCCAGATTATTTTTTTTAGGTGAATATGCATAGTGCCATAAAACGGCCGTTTTACGGGACAGTTTTCCCAGAGCGTAAAATCTTTTGCCGTAGTGCCTCATTTCTGGTCCTTTTCAGTAGTCTCGTTAATAGCGTTTTATGGAATATAATTTCTAAATATTTACAAGTGCCCAAACCACAGGATGTTCACTCGCAGCCTGTTTTTTACTCTGCATTGATGCATACACCAACCACATCGGTTGTTTCTCAGGCCAGACTGCTCTGCGGTTAAGACCACTATCCGTTACCTTGGAGAACAAACTGGGAGAAAGCAACAGATAGTGTTTCTGCTTGATATTTACACCCATACGATACGCGCCCAATCGAAAATAAGTGGCATCCCTGCCTTCGTTTAAATATACTTTTCTTTCAATTTGAGTTCAAGTAGACCGAATTAAAATCAAATGATCCACATCTTGGTCATTAATTATTTTCTTAAGGTGTTAACCTTTCGCAGAATAAAGGCATAAAGGTATAAAGTCATAACTTCTAAAAATAAATATCATGGATGCCTTTAAAAAATATTTGACAGTCACTATAGCCAATGGGCCTGCGTGGTCATTGATACTTCTATTAATCGGGTTGGCTACCGGTTGCGAGACGGTTGAGATATCAACCGGCGATAGTGAACCCGCCTCCCTTTCTCTATCCGTTTTTCAAAGTATAGGTAAGTTCACGATCGTAACGGCCAACAGCCCAAGTACGGAGGATTTGGAATTTGAGGTCGCCCCTGATGAAACTATATCGTTTTTGGCAGTTGCATTTGACCCGAACGGCCCTAAATCAATAAGGATTAGGGTTATCAGTGGTGGACAATTCGAAATACATGACGGTGATGATGCCTTATTGGTAACCGATCATACCTTTAATTCAGTGGTAGTTGACGGGACAACAACGGACCGTTTTGCCGCAGGGGGGAGCTGTAAGTTTGATTCTCCCGATGAAAATATGATCATCCAAGCGGAGGCAGAGGATTTTGCGGGCAACATATCGATATCCCCTAGAATAACCTTAATACCAAAAAATAAAGTGACCGCAACATTTACCCATTCTGAGATAATAAGAGGAGAGCTAAGCGACAGAGTCGGTTTAGACTGGCAAATCGAAAATGCAGAAACGGCATCTATCGTAGCCCCCTTAGTATTTCCCGCCCCCTTTATTATACGGCATATGACTGATGGTTGGAATGTGGTAATATATCAAAATATTACCGCTACACTAGTCGCCGAAAATTCTGTTTCACGCGTAAGGATTACTCTAAACATCAATTACAGTAAACCGGATGCGCCGGAAATATTGACCTTCTCAACCGACCCATCCATAATTGTGGAAGGGAACTCATCTACGATAAGATGGAGTGTCCGGGCAGGTGGGCCGACGCTAGTAAATATTGAGCCGGGCGTTTACGATGGATATGATCGTGAAGGGAGCAGGACCGTCACCCCGAGATCTACCCAGAACTATACCTTGACAGCAATAGCATCCGGAAATCCAACAGTTCAGAACAGAGAGATTACAGTTTTGCCCAGATGTTGGAATACTCCGAATCGTGAAGTATGGGGGGCTCGTTTGAATATAGGGGTGTCGTGTTGGGATGGCGTGTCTGGGATATGGAGTTGAGCCATATCCTTCCCGACTCGTATGTGATATCTACTGTAACGAACAGGAATAGTGTTCTTGTAAGGCTCTGGACCGGGGGCAGATATGTGGAATTGAGACCGGGGGAGAGTTCAAGTTCTTTCGATGGTCTCACGGTTACCAGGGGATGGACCTTGGAGTCGCCCTTCTCTATTGCCTTTCCCAATATAGAGTTCTGTTTTCGAGATTAGAAATGATTGATAATCACTCCCTTATCCAGATTGTTGTATACCAAATTTAAAATCTCAGCTGGTCATTTAAACGTCCTCTGTACAGGTAATCCCTCAAATATTTGTTCTACCGGAACATGGTTTGGTCAAACAATAAAGGGGTTTTTCCTAAACTAGAAGGATTAAAAACCCTAAATAATTGGTTTACAATTCGATAATTTTACTATCATACATAAATAGGGTACGAAATGATTATTACGTAACAATGCAAAGCGAACATATATAAATGCCACCATTCCGGTAAACTCTTCTAACGGGCAATGAAATTTCTGAACCTTATTAGGAAATGAATTGCCTCGAGCCAGAGCCATCAAGGTATCAGAATCAAGACGGCTGTGCTACAAGAGCCAAGAAACTAGACCTATTTGTCTTGACTCTTGGTTATCACGCCTCGATTCTTTATGCATCTTGACAATCTGGATGCTACACCCGAGTCAGAGCCTCGGGGGAATTCTATAGATTGAATCTTATTGCCGGTTGTACAGAATACCCTGCCATTCCTATATTCTAAGTAACCATTGACTTACTGTCCTTCATCCAAAAATTTAAAATCCTACGGGATAAATACATCACAATAACTAAAGATTGAAACACTAAAAAAATTTACCATGAAAAACATCAAAAAAGCGAACAACGTACTGAGATATTACTATCAACGAGCTAAGTACATGACAAAAATGAGAATACATTTATAACATCTTGTTTTAGAGCATTTAAGAAAAGCCCCATAAG
>JBDNGW010000256.1:0-3680 GCA_041689735.1 Leeuwenhoekiella sp.
AGAGACAGAACCCGTAAAAACCGACGAGGCCTGGAGATTAATTAGTGTAAAATTAAACAAGGAACAAAAGAACCCATACTGGAAAATTGCTATCGCTGCATCAATTATAGGAATTATTGCTTTGTCTGGCTTTCTTCAATTAATAAACACCCCACCAATAACCAACATTCCCAATGCTATGACCTCCTCTCCCATAAAAATCGGGGACGATAAAGCTATATTGACTTTAGGAAACGGGACCAATATTGTTTTAACAAATAACACCTACCAAAACAATTATATAAAGAGCAACGGGGCACAGCTTATTTATGATTCCATTAATTCCCAGCCCAATACTGAAGCTATTGTTTATAACTATTTGACTATTCCGAGAGGTGGGGAATACGTTGTAAAACTTTCCGATGGCACAAAGGTATGGTTGAATTCCGATTCCAAACTGAAATACCCCGTCCGGTTTTCCGGTACGTCCCGAAAAGTCGAATTAATCTATGGGGAAGCCTATTTTGAGGTATCCCCAAGTACGCTGCATCAAGGAGCAAATTTTATTGTGGCCACCCAAAATCAAGTTGTGGAAGTTCTGGGAACCGAATTTAATATAAAAGCATACCAAGAAGATGCCATTATTGCCACCACCTTGGTAGAAGGCAATGTTAGCCTAACCAACAGTGCAACCCAACAACAAGAATATTTAATGCCAAACCAACAATTAAAACTTAATACCAAAACAAATAAAGTAAGCATTCAACAGGTAGATCCCGAAAATATAGTTTCTTGGAAAAATGGATTTTTCAAATTTAAAAATAAATCCCTGGAAGAGATCATGATCGTATTATCCAGATGGTACGTTATGGATGTGGCCTTTAAGGATGAAGCCCTCAAGAAAAAGAAGTTTAATGGGGTTTTTAGCAAAAAACAACAAATTGAAAGCATACTGGAATCTATCCAAAAAACACGGGAGGCGGCTTTTAGGCTTGAAGGGGAAAAAATAATTATAGATAATTATAGCCATAATATAAAATCAAAATAACCTTTAAAAAATAACTTATGAAGCAAACCTAAAAAAAGGGGATGGACAAAACTCTCACATTTTCACATCCCCGTTCCATTAATTTATACAATTAACTAAATGCAAATTTACGAAAATTATTTATTCCAGTTTTCTTTTTAAAAAGAAAAACGTATTGATCGTACTTATGAAAACTTATCTCTGTATTTGTTTTCTAACTTTATCCGGATTTACAGGTAAATCTGTTTTTTCCCAAGATACAGAAATTGTTATTGAATCCAATAAGATTGTCCCCATTGAAGAAGTCTTTGACCTTCTTAAAGAACAAACCAAGCATACTTTTATATACAGTACAAGCCTATTTGATGGCATGCCCAAGGTTAGCCTAAAAAAAGGCAAAACCACGGTGGGCCAGCTTTTGGAAAACAGTGTCTCTAAATTGGGTTATACAATTGAATATAAAGAAGATGGGACTATCATTGTTTTTGGTTTTGGGATAGTTCCCGATAACGATATCGTTGAACAAGAACAGGTAACGGTCTCAGGAACTGTTACCGATCCCGCAGGAATGCCAATTCCGGGAGTGAATGTAATTGAACAAGGCACCTCCAATGGCACCGTCACCAATTTTGATGGGGAATATGCCATTGATGTTCCTCCGGAAGCGGTTCTTGTATTCAGCTTTCTTAGCTATGAAACAATTGAGATAGCAGTTAATGGACAGACGCAATTGGATGTTTCCATGGAATCTGCAACTTCAGCATTGGATGAAGTGGTGGTGATAGGTTATGGCACTCGGAAGAAGTCAGATTTGACAGGAGCAGTTGGTTCTGTGCGACAAGAGCAGTTGGAGGAGCGTCCTGCCGCTTCCCTTAATGAGGCTATAGCGGGAAAAATTTCGGGTGTACAGGTCAATACGAATTCTGGTCGCCCGGGTGGGAGAACTAATGTTCGAATCCGTGGGTTTAGTTCTATTAATTCCTCTAATAATCCATTGTATGTGGTAGATGGAGTACAGCTGCCACAGGGAAATATGGCTCAAATGAGCAGTGCTATAGATTATTTGAACCCAAGCGATATAGAATCTGTGGAAGTACTTAAAGATGCTTCATCCACTGCAATTTATGGTGCAAAAGGGGCGAATGGTGTTATTATAGTCACAACTAGACGGGGAGGAGGAGTTGAAGAAGGAAGGATAACATATGATGGTTCTTTCAGTACTGTTACAGTTGGACCAAATTTTCCAGAAGTTCTGAATTCGAGCCAGTATTTGGCAACAGAGGATCTGGCCTGGGCGAATATGGCAAAATTTGATCCTGAAGGATGGGATGCTGGTAGATGGGAATATCTAAATCCTGAATTGCGCAGGACAGATTCGCGAATCTTTGATAGCAACGGCAATCCCTTGTATGATACCAATTGGCTAGAGGTGGCGACTCAAAGCAAACTCTCTCAAAATCACCAAATTGGATTTAGTGGCGGTGCTGGAGATACTAACTATTCGCTTTCTGCAGGTTACAGAGATATTGAAGGTTTATTAAAAGAATCCTTTCTTGAGCGTTTTTCAACCAGATTTACTATTGACGATCAAGTCAAAAAATGGTTTAAAGTTGGTGGAAGCCTAAGCTATAATAGCCAAAAAGAAAACCTGGTAGATGTCCGGGATGCAGTGCCGCGGCAAATTGTTGAAGATTTCCCTTTCTTGCCACCCAGATATGAAGATGGCACCTTTGCTGATAATAGGGACTATCCATTTGCAGAAGGTACCAGAAGTTCCCTTCATAGGTTAAAAGGACATATGTATATTCTAAACACTCAGAATCTTTTAGGAAACGTATATTCAAATATTAATTTGGCGGAAGGTTTGGAAATGCGTACTGTGTTAGGTGCGAATGTTATGACTCAGGAAAATAATCAATACAATTCAAGTACATTAAGTAGCGCGGGTATAGGGAGTACTTCGACAAGTAATCGAAGAGACACTTTCTGGTCCTTAGAAAATTACCTAACCTATAATAATACCTTTGGAGATATTCATTCTTTTAATGGCCTCTTAGGAATTTCTTGGCAGGAGACACAAACTTTTGGTACGAATCAAGGGGTGCAAAATTTTCCAACTGACTTTTTTACTTTCAATAATTTAGGAGCTGGTAGTGAAAACAAATACGTCGGTTCGTGGGCATCAAGAGAAGCAATTAATTCTTATTTTGGAAGGATAAACTACAGTTTGATGGACAAATATTTATTAACTGTAACTGGACGTGCTGATGGTTCATCGAAGTTCGGTGATAATAACAAGTATTCTTTTTTCCCTTCTGCGGCATTGGCTTGGAAGATTTCGGAGGAGGATTTTTTGGAAAGCAGTAATACAATTTCCCTCTTGAAGCTTCGGGGGAGTTATGGTTTAACGGGTAACTCGGCAATACCGCCATATTCATCTTTATCCCTAATAAGTTCAAATTACTCTGCTATATGGTCCGAAGAAGAGGTAGGAGGTACAGGCCTTCTCAGGTTGGCAAATCCTAACCTGAAATGGGAAAAAACGGCTCAAAGTGATGTTGGAATAGAGTTAGGTCTTTTCGATAATAGAATCACCTTAGAAGCTGATTACTATTATAGGTTAACCACAGATATGCTGTTAGATGCCCCAGTACCTCATACGAGTGGATATGCA
>JBDNGW010000257.1:0-3072 GCA_041689735.1 Leeuwenhoekiella sp.
TGATCAGGTACGCATCTAGCGAGGGAATCATGATTCCGGTACAGCTTACAGTTATGATATAATCAATATCAGTCGGCGACCAACCGCTCTTTTTTAAGGCTTTATCAAGCACTTTCTCGCCAAGTTTGATGACCTCGCGGATGTAGATGTCGTTTTTTTCTTCAAACGAGGTGGCGGCAAAAACCTCTTCCGGAGCCATAATGCTGTACCGTCTATCCACTGCGGCGTTTCCGAAGATCTTTTTGACCTTCCGCTTAAAGCGCTCCTCTTTTCCCGCTAGCCAGCCATCGAGTAGCGGCATAATTTCTTGGGTTTCCCGGGAATATGGTGGCAATTCTTTGCTTATCCCTACTATTTTTACGCCTTGCTGTCTACTATCCATAAATATCTAAAAGCCCATCGCCACTGTAGTTTGTAGTGTTTTAAACCCAGTTTTTTGGCAAAAATTATCAATTCTTTTTTTTTGAATGCGCGTCCTATGGAAACGAGACCATCGTAGCGCGCGATTTTTGTTTTCATAAAAGTACCACTAAATCCCCGAAATAGCACCGTCGCCAGTTGACTGCGGTGCAGATCGTTGATTACCCAGCCCAATGCGGAACGTTTTTCAAAACAGTGCAGAAAGTTCAAGATTTCAACATCTGTAAAGTGGTGCATGGTTAAGGTACTTGTATTTATATCAAAAAGTTCGTCTTTTTCGGTTAGTTTCAAAATATTCTGTTGCCTGAAACTGATCTCCGGGAAGTCGATTGAACTATTCTGTGCTAGTAATATGCTTTTTGCATTGAAATCGAAACCTATAAAATGGGCTTTTACACCTCTTTTTCGGCAAAAAATAGCCATTTTTCGCAGCATTTCGCCATCACCACAGCCCATATCTGTGACGGTATAGGATTCTTGAGGGTATTTTTTAAAAAAATAGGCAATCCCATCCAATGTTATTTGCTGCCCACCCAGCCATTTATTGACGAGCGTAACGTCTTGCAACGCAGCGGTCAATTTGCTTTCTTCCAGCAGTGGGTCGTCCATCAGTTCTGGTTTCAAGATACGCTCTTTCATACCATTGAAGTTTTGCCGTGTGTTTGTTTGATAAGCTGTTGAAAAAGTCCTGGCGTGTGTTGCATTGCCGCTATGCCGAAATTTGCCGCCGCAGGATTGGTCAATATTTTTTGCAGTCCCCTGCCCCAGCGCAACCGTGATCTAAATTGGTTTTCCCATTGTTTCACGTATGCCGTTTCCAGTTGGTCACGCGTACTGCCCTGCTGCTGATGCGCAATGATACATTCGCTTAAAATACGCGCGCCCACAATTGCCATTGCCATCCCGTTTCCGCAGAGAGGATGAATTAAACTCGCGCTATCACCACACATTAAAACGTGGTTTACAATGCGTTCTTTACTATCGAAGGAAATTTGGCTAATGGTCAGCGGTTTTTTGAAAATAGGTTCTGCTTGCTCATAAAATGCGTCAAGGAATTTATTTTTCCGAAGAACCTCATCTCGGTATATATCGAGATCTTTGTAGCGCTGGAAGGAATCCAAACGTGCAAGATAGCAAACATTTATGGCCTCATTTTCCACTTTTGAAATGCCACAGTAACCGCCTTCAAAGTTGTGCAAACCGACCAAATCTGTCTGAAAATCGCCTTTATAATGCGATTTTACCGCCATCCAGGGTGATTTGTGACTGATAAATTTCCGCGAAAGCGAAATATCTAGGTTGGCGCGTTTACCATAAGAACCCACAATAAGTTCAGCTTCGTATTTTTTAGCTGAAATTGTTTCGATCTCAAAGATTTTACCGTTAAACACGATGTTTTTTACTTGTTTTTGAAGGATTTCTCCTCCTGCTTCTATCACGAAAATATGTAATATATCATCGAGCGTATACCGACTCAGCCCAAATCCGCCCAGTGGAAGTTCAGTCGATATTCCATTTCCCCTTGCGCTGGAACAATGCAATTTTTTAAGTACAACAGCCCCATAATTAAATGGGTCGAATCCAAGACTTTTAAGATAAGGCAACACTTCGTTGGAAATATATTCCCCGCAGACTTTATGCTTTGGATAGGAATTTTTTTCAAAAACAGTAACTTCAAAACCACTCTTTAAAAGATGAAGCGCCGCTATTAGCCCCGCAAGACCTCCTCCTACAATATGAATTTTATTGGTCTTCATAATTTGGAAAGTTAGTATTTATAAGCAGAAGGGCAAATGTTTAAATATATTAAATATGAACATTGTTGAGCATTATTGAGCGTAAAATTGACAATTAAGTCTATAAATTTAGGAGATCAATTTGCAGTTTTTAAATCTCATTTTAGCGAAATTAAGCTTCTTGGCGGCATTAAGCATTTATTTTGCATAATTTTTAATGCAAAAATTTGATTTTCAACTCGTTCCAATTTTATGACCTTGGAAATGGAATTTAACACGCATTAGCGAGATTTAATTAATTCTTGCATATTTGCAGCACCAAATCTTTTTTAAGCCTCATGAAGAAAAAATTAATTAGAATTACCACCGTTTCTGGATCCTTATGGATTTTACTGAGGGGCCAATTAAAGTTTATGAATCAGTTTTACCATATAATAGGTATTGCGGGGGCAAAAGAAAACATGCAAAAAGTAAGGGATAACGAGGGGATTGAAACCATAGACCTGGAAATGACCCGTGAAATTACGCCGCGACAGGATCTTGCCTCACTATATGAACTTTATAAAATCCTAAAGCGTGAAAAGCCGTTTATAGTACATACCCACACCCCAAAAGCGGGGATTGTAGGAATGATGGCAGCAAAGATGGCGGGGGTAAAACACCGCTTGCACACCGTTGCCGGTCTCCCACTCGTTGAAGCTACCGGTACAAAGCGTAAGATCTTAAACCAAGTGGAACGCCTTACCTACGCCTGTGCCACTAAAGTGTATCCAAATTCGAAAGGCCTTGAAGATATAATCCTCGAGCATAAATTTACAAAACCTAAAAAATTAAAGGTACTTGCTAACGGCAGTTCCAACGGGATCAATACCGACATCTTTGATCCTGAAGTAATTTCTGCCGGGGAACAGGAACA
>JBDNGW010000258.1:0-2670 GCA_041689735.1 Leeuwenhoekiella sp.
AGGAACAAATTACTGTCCAGGATCTTTGCGGTGGTCAAACGGGGGACCCCCTATGTTGACACGCTGAAATATGCCGCTTGAAAATTATTGGAAAATTTCAGTGAAAAAGCTTTTTTTAACCATAGAATACGGAGGGGTTTTCGTCGCTGTTAACCGAAGATAATATTCTTTAAAAAATTATTCATAGAATTTTATACCCAATATAACTGTGTATTTAAATACTGACCTCTAACCACCTTAAAATTTCATAATCGACTTAAAACATCTTGTTTTAATAAATTGATGTTTTCAAAACCAATTAACTTTTAGCAAATTCTTGAAGTAACTGCCTTACATGATCAGTGTCCTCCACATACAGTCGGGCAGCTGTTTTCTGCAATCCCACTTTTACAGTGTATGCCGACTCCGGTAATTCCTCAAACATAAATTCGTCTGTCCAGTCATCGCCTATAGAGAAAATAAAATCGTAGTCTTTATTAAAGATTTCTTTACTTACCGCCTTGCCTTTATTTACGGCGCCGCTTTTAATCTCCAACACTTTATTACCATCAAGAACGCCTAGATCTTTATTGCTCGCTAATTCCTTGATTACGGTAGCAAGTTCATTGGCCCGTATCTCTCCCAGTTCGGGATCTGCATTGCGGTAATGCCAAGCCAGGGAGTAGTTTTTTTCTTCTATAAACGTACCGGGGGTGCGGTCTACAAACGTTTCAAGAATGGGACGGATCTGTGGCATCCAGTCGTTTTTGATTTTTTCTGTAATTTCCCAATCCTCACCGGTTTTTCTCTTCCAGACACCATGCTCCGCAATGAGCGTTATAGGAACATCCTGCCACCATTTGCCCAGCGTATCGCGGTCACGACCGCTTATGATCACCACCTCGGTATTTTCATGTGCCTGTATACTGTCAACCAGATCAAGCATTTCCTGATCGGGTTTAGCGTTTTTGGGATCGCTTACAAAACCGCGCAAGGTGCCATCATAATCCAAAAAGAATATACGTTTATCTGCATTTCTATAGGCCTGCATCAAATCCTCTTGTTGAACTTTTTTAATTTTGGTGGCCTTCACCATATTAGTGTTCTCTTTGGTTTTCGCCAGCGCTTCCAGAAAGTCTGAAGACCATTTTTCTACATTATAGCGCTTCAATCTTTTCTGCATCTGTGTATTGCGCTGAATCTGCTCTTCTTCGGGCATTTCAATGGCCTCTTTTAAAGTTTCGGCTATTTCTTCAAAGTTATTGGGATTGATAAGCAGCGCCTCATTCATTTCTAGCGCGGCACCGGTCATTTCGCTTAAAATAAGTACACCGGTTTTATCCGTCCGCGTAGCAATATATTCTTTTGCCACCAGGTTCATTCCGTCCCGAATGGGTGTTAGCAGGGCAATATCGCAAGAAGTATAGAGATCAATAAGATTATCAAACGGCATGGAACGGAAAAAATACCAGATAGGCGTCCAACTTACCGAAGCGAATTTACCGTTAATGCGGCCTACCAGTTCGTCGACTTCTTTTTTCAGTTTTTGATATTGGGGAACATTGGAGCGGGAGGGGACCGCGAGCATCACAAGGCGCACCCGTTCCTTATAATTTGGATATTTTTCCAGGAAATATTCAAAGGCCCGTAACCGGTTTGCGATGCCTTTGGTATAATCCAGCCGATCAATAGACAATATCATTTTTGCGTCTGGTGTCGCATCCATGTGCAAGTCCAATCTGCGCTGTAGTTCAGATTGTTGTTTTTTGTGCGCTAAGGCAGCATCTTCAAATTTTGAGTAATCGATTCCCATGGGATACGAATTTACAGTGACCAAACGATCGCCCAGTAAAATCTCGTTGAAATTTACATCCAAACGCAATATTCGGCTTACAGAGCTTAAAAAATGACGCTCATAATCATAGGTATGGAAACCAATCAAATCTGAACCTAAAAGCCCTCTTAGAATTTCCTTCCGCCAGGGAAGCGTTCTAAATACCTCGTAGGAGGGAAACGGAATGTGCAGAAAGAAACCAATCCGCGTGTCTGGCCGTTCTTTTTTAATAAGTTGTGGTAGGAGCATGAGCTGGTAATCGTGTACCCATACCGTATCACCTTCTTCCAATTGCTCAAGAACTACCTTGGCAAATTTCTCATTGACGCGTTTATAGGTTTTCCAGTTTTGTTTTTCAAATTCGGCAAATTCCATAAAATAATGGAAAAGTGGCCAAATGGTACGGTTACTGAACCCATAATAAAAACCATCTATATCTTCCTGATCAAGCGTTACCGGCACACATTTTTCCTTTTTACAGGCTTCAATGACGTCATCTTCCATAGCTTCGGGAATTTCTTCTTCGGTAAGGCCTGACCAGCCTATCCAGATACCGTTGCCGTCGCGATGTACTGATTTCATCCCAGTGGCCAGACCGCCAACGCTAGGGGTCGCTTCCAGTGAATTATTATTGATTTTTAACTGTAAGGGCAGTCTATTTGAAACAATGATGGTCTTGCTCATAAAATGGCGGATTGTAGTGTGGATTTTTTTGTTATTGCTTAAATTTCGGAAATTATTAGGTTTTACAGCCTATTTTTACACAACTTTTACAATATTATGAATAATCTTGATTACGGAATTATAGGGAACTGCAGGAGTGCCGCGCTTGTATCAAAAACAGGATCAATTGATTG
>JBDNGW010000259.1:0-1900 GCA_041689735.1 Leeuwenhoekiella sp.
AGCGAATATCAATAACATCCTCAATTTTCAGAAAGATTATGACCATGCCGAAATTTACCGGCTGGAACAAAATTACCGTTCGACGAAAAATATCGTGAGCGCGGCAAACTCGGTGATCGATAAAAACCAGACCAAACTGGATAAAGTGGTGTGGACCGCAAATGATGACGGGCCAAAAATCGTGGTGCACCGCTCGCTTACCGATGGCGAAGAGGGCCGTTATGTAGCCAGTACCATTTTTGAGACGCGGATGAACAACCAACTGAAAAATAGTGATTTTGCCATTCTGTACCGCACCAATGCACAATCGCGCGCTATGGAAGACGCCCTGCGGAAAAGGGAAATCCCTTATCGTATTTTTGGTGGACTTTCCTTTTACCAGCGGAAAGAGATCAAAGATGTGCTTTCCTATCTGCGGTTATTGGTCAACAATAAAGATGAAGAAGCGCTAAAACGGGTGATCAATTATCCTGCGCGCGGAATTGGGAATACGACCATAGACCGACTGGTAGTAGCTTCAAAACAGTACGACCGTTCCATTTTTGAAGTGATGGAAAATATCAAACATCTGGATATAAACATCAACAATGGCACAAAAAACAAGCTTTATAATTTTGTGATCATGATGCAGAGTTTTAAAATCGTAAGCGAAAATGCCGATGCGTTTACGGTTGCCGAACAGGTGGCCCGGAAAACCGGATTGCTTCAGGAGCTGAAGAAAGATGGTACGCCAGAAGGGGTCGCACGGATCGAAAACATCGAAGAACTGTTGAACGGGATCCGTGATTTTGTCGAAGGTCAAAAAGAGCTGGTCGATGCTACAGGTTCACTGGCCGAATTTCTGGAAGATGTCGCCCTTGCTACAGATATGGACAAGGAAGTAGAGGATGATGACCGCGTCTCACTCATGACCATTCACCTTGCCAAAGGGCTGGAATTTCCCTATGTGTTTGTTGTGGGACTGGAGGAAGATCTTTTTCCCAGTGGTATGAGCATGAACACACGCAGCGAACTTGAAGAAGAGCGCCGTCTTTTTTATGTGGCGCTCACCCGAGCCGAAAGACAGGCGTATCTTACCTATACCGAATCGCGATACCGTTGGGGCAAGCTTATAGACGCAGAGCCCAGCCGCTTTTTGCAGGAAATAGACGATGAATACCTGGACATACAAACGCCCGATGACAATTACCGTTATGTACCGCTAATAGACAGTGATATTTTTGGAGATGTGGATAAGAGTAATTTACGCCAAAACAAACCGTCAAACACTGCGCTACCACGGTCGGGAAAACCCACCGAGGAGCAGTTGAAGCGTTTAAGAAAACTCAAGCCACAGACGGACGCCCAACTGCGTACCACTTCAGATCTGGGCAGTAAGTTGATAGAAGGTACCAAAGTAGAACATTCCCGCTTTGGTAAAGGGGAAGTGCTGGCTATAGAAGGCGTAGGCCAGGATCAAAAGGCGGAAATTGACTTTCAGAACGGGGGCATCAAGAAATTACTGCTGCGCTTCGCGAAATTGAAAGTGCTGGATTAGTCCATTTATTGAAGAAAACGAGCAGATAATGGCAATTGAATATCTGTTTTCAGAGTAAAATTGGCGATTTTTTTACTTAGGCAGTAAAATAATCCCAAAGGCTTTCGGGAGAAAATCAGTTTAGTATGACCTATCTGCCAAGGCACGATAAGCTGGTTCAAACAAGCTCTTAATATTTTAAAAAAGTTATAAAAAGAACGGGAAGCAGGAGCTTGTCGTTTTTTTGTTGTGTGCCGTGCATGGCAACTAACTCGACGGTGCAAGTCCGTTATGGGGGTCTGTAGTTACCTACCATTAGCTTAAGGCAAGGGTGTCCACTGCGAGGTGGAATCTAAAGGAAGCCGGCGGCAAAGTTCCGACCCG
>JBDNGW010000260.1:0-2566 GCA_041689735.1 Leeuwenhoekiella sp.
TTCTGAAAAAATCCAGTGAACCAGAGATTTTACCGTTCAAAAAGCCGTAATCCAAGCCTAAATTGTATTCTGTTATCTCTTCCCATTTAATACCTTGGTTTCTATATTGTGGCTGTGCCAAAAACAGGGGTTGATTGCCAAAGGCGTATTGCGAATTGTTTGTTCCCAGTCTGTAACGGGCAAAGTAGGCAAATGCATCAGAAATATCCTGCTGCCCGGTAATACCGTAACCTACACGTAACTTTAAGTTGCTCAACGTGTTGGATTCCTTTAAAAAAGACTCATCACTTATCTGCCATGCACCACTTATGGCAGGGAAATAAGAAAAACGTTCCTCAGGGCCAAAACGGGAGGTACCATCGCGGCGCACGGATGCACTTAAATAATACTTGTTCTTATAATTGAAATTACCACGGGCAAAGTAGGCCAGCAGCACTATATCCGGAGCGGTATAGACATCTGGTGCCGGTGCGTTGGGATCCAATAACTGGTTGGTGTTGAAATCTTCCTGCTCAAATTTTTGATAAGAATAACCTGCGGTAATTTCAGAATTGAAATCGGCAAAAGAATCATTATAGACAAAATACCCATCAAAAAGTTTGTTGGAGACATTGCTGCTATAATCCCTTCTTCCACCTATACTTTTACCCTCCTGAGCGTTCACGCCAGTGGCGCTGTTAGGATCTATTATAACGGTACCGCGGCTGTTGCTCTGATCAAGCCCCAAGTTCACGACTGCGCGTACTTCTGGTAAAAAATGCAACTTATAGTCAATCTTAAAGTTACCGTAATATCTACGTACGTTGCTATAATCCCTTGTTTGTAGCAATTGTGCAACAGGGTTTAAAGGTATATTCCCCAGGACATTGCCAGCATCTCCGCCTGTGTATTCATAAAAACCTCCATACTTGGAGCTGGGATCAAAAACGGCTGCGTGGGATTGTACTCAATGGCCTGACCTTCAACACCTGGTGCAAAACGGTTTTTCTCGAAGTTGAGGTTCGCATTGAAATCTATTTTTAAATGATTGTCAAAAAAACGTGGATTTAAAGCTAGTGCAGTAGTGGTTCGTTCAAATTCAGAAGTTTTTCTAAGTCCTTCCTGATCCGCATAACCCATTGATAAACGCACTGGAAGCACATCAAGTAACGATCCACTTACTGACGCATTGTGCTGTGTGGAGAATGTAGTCCTGTAAATTTCATCCTGCCAGTCGGTATTGGCATTTCCCAAAAAACCAGTGCGGTCAGGGAAGTTTTCAGTAATAAATCCACGAAAGTCCTCGCCGGAAAAAACATCTATTTTCTTTGCCAGTGAACCCACACTCACTTGGGTATCTACATTCACCTGAAGCTTCGATTTCCTTTTTTTGGTAGTGATGATAATCACACCATTTGCACCACGGTTACCGTAAATAGCGGCAGCAGAAGCGTCTTTAAGCACTGAAAATGATTCAATATCATCTGGATTTATCGAAGAAAGTATAGAACGTGACCCACCGGCAACGCTTTGTACGGGAAGCCCGTCTATCACGATAAGTGGACTGTTTGATGCATTGAGGGAAGCCCCACCACGGATTCTAATTTCTGAACCAGAACCGGGTGCACCACTAGTATTAATGGTAACACCTGCCACACGACCATTAAGCAGATTTTCTGCGGTAACATTGTTTCCTTTGTTGAAATCATCTTCGCTCACAAGTTCAACAGAACCGGTAAGATCCTTTTTTGTGGTGGTAGCGTATCCTATAACTACTACGGCCTCGAGCTCAGATGCATCTTCAGATAAACTGACATCTTGGTTCGCTTGTCCAGTATACGTTATCGTTTGCGTTTTAAAGCCTACATACGAATACTCGATCACATCGCCGTCGCTTATACCGGTCAAGGTATAATTTCTGTCAAAATCTGTGGTGACACCGTTAGTACTGTTTTTTACCAGGATATTAACCCCGGGTACGGGTTGATTATTCGAAGCTTCTACGACCGTTCCGCTCAATGTGCTTTGCGCAAACGATGTATAAGAGACGAACAAAAAGAGGAATAGAAATCCCTTTAAAATTGTTTTCATGTACATTTTTTGAGTAATTCTGATATTAAAATTGCGTGATTCTGAATTTTCATTGGTTAAAAGTATATAAAACCTAAATCACTGCATGAAGAAATTTGAAGATCAACCGTACGACAACGGTTTCGTGTTGACAACTTTTTTTTAGAAATAAATTGTGGGGGTAATTTTAATATCGAGAACGCTAATGTAGCAATTTTTGGTTAAATTGGGCAGTGTTATGAAAAGAAAAATAACCTTAAAGGATATCGCCAAAGAACTGAGTGTATCCATTTCCACGGTATCAAAGTCGCTTAAAGACAGCCCTGAGATTGGCGAGGATACCCGGCAGAAAGTAAAGGCCTTTGCCGAACTATATAATTACAAATGCGAATCAAGAGTTGAATATTAGTGTTATAAAAGCAGCTGCCAATCTTCCATAAACATGTAGGTTCAGACCTTTTGTCGACCTTACCTTACTGGCTTTCTGTATATCGGATTTTTCAATGATCCAACTAAA
>JBDNGW010000261.1:0-2579 GCA_041689735.1 Leeuwenhoekiella sp.
GCAGATGCGTGGCACCACCGCAGCGATGCGATCACTTCGGTAATTGCATTTTTGGGCATTTCCATCGCCCTTATTTTTGGGAAAGGATATGAAACAGCCGACGATTGGGCCGCGCTGGTAGCAGCCGCTTTTATTCTTTATAATAGTTATCTGATTTTAAGGCCTGCCCTTGGCGAAATCATGGATGAACAGCGCCATCACGAACTGGTAAATGATGTTCGTGAAATTTCACTAACGGTAAAAGGTATAAAAGCAACCGAAAAATGTTACATCCGAAAATCGGGTATGAAGTTTCATGTAGACTTGCACGCTATGGTCAATGGTGACATAAGCGTTACCGAAGGACATAAACTCGCCCATAAATTAAAAGATGCTTTAGTTGAAAAAATGCCCAATATAGATAATGTTCTCATCCATATTGAGCCTTTTGAAAATCAACATTAGTAGCCTATTAATTGGCATTTTAAGCTGAAAATTAGGTGAATCTATCCGTTTTCTGCCAAGTCTACCACGTTCTTCCGCGTAAGTCCAGAGCGGCTTTAAGTATGTCTCTCTGACTGATCTGCCCCACGAGTTTTCCATTTTCAAGAATGGGAAAACGGCGGTGCTTTTGCTTCAGGAACATTTTGGCCGCGTCCAACACGTTCATATCACCATCGATGGTATCTACATTGCATGCCATATTACTTTCAACCGTAGCATTGTCGATAGGCATATTGTAATAGCGGCTATCGCTGATGCCCTTCATACAATCACCTTCTGAAATCACGCCAAGCAACTCATTGTTTTCATTGACCACCGGACCGCCGGAAATGCCATGTTTGATCAGCAATTCCATTACTTCCATAATGGACTGTTCTGGCCTGAAGGTGATGAGTTTCCGTGTCATATAATCAGATACACAAATGTTTACCGCTGCTTCCTTTACCTTAGAGCGCTTGCCCATAAAACTTTTTATCCCCATAATAATTTTGTTTTCAGTCCCTTAAAGTACAAAAAAATTAACGAAAACGTTTGATAAAACTGATCGTGGGATTTAAAAAACGGCCTATTTTAGCTGAAAACTGGCTTAAAGAGGAGGTTTTTCAGAAGAAAAATAAAAAAACGGTTTAAGAAATCTTGGATACTTTCGGCTAAAAGCCTGTCTAAACCTGCCTGTCGTAGCTCTGCCAGACCATTGGCAAGCATAGTCAATTCAAAGTGATTTTCCGCCGACAACAATAAGGATTGTGGTTCTGGTTAAGAGCTTGTTCAAAGTCAATTCAACTGATTTTCTCCCGATAGCTATCGGGATTACGGTTCTGACTAAGTATAAAAATTTGGGAACCTCAATATATTCGACCATTTTTAGACAAATACAAGGCTCACAATCTCGATAACTATCTGCATAGGAATTAAAAGAAGTCAGATTTAAAATGTCTGATCTTCAAAATCAAAAAAACCCCTCCGCCTATCGGCATACCGAAACGAGTTCGGCACAAGCTCTCCCCTTGGAAATAAGGAGAGAAACTTACTGACGATGATTTTTATTTTCTAATAACGCTAATTGACTTCTTTAACTTGAAACCCTGAACCTTAAACCCTGAACCCGTTTTTACCTTCTTCCACCGAAAATTTGTAATGCAAAATAGAGCAGTGTCGCCAGCGAACCCAAAGCAGCCACTACATACGTGCGTGCGGCCCATTTAAGGGAATCTTTTGCACCGGCAAGTTCCTGCGGACTCACAACACCTGAAGTTTTCATCCAGTCCAGCGCGCGGTGACTTGCGTCATATTCCACCGGTAGGGTAATAAAGGCAAACAATGTTCCCATCCCAAAAAGAATAAGACCAATCAATGCCACGGTAAAGCCCATTTGCGTGGTCGCCATTAAGATCACGCCGCCCATGATCACAAACATTGACATTTTTGAAGCGACACTTACCATAGGCACCAGCGTAGAGCGCATTTTTAGCCAGGAATACGCCTTGGCGTGCTGTACCGCGTGCCCACACTCGTGCGCGGCCACTGCTGCAGCTGCGGCATTGCGCTCGTTGAACACCGGTTCGCTCAAGTTTACCGTTTTATCTTTGGGATTGTAATGATCGGTAAGTTGCCCTTGTACCGAAATAACCTCCACATCGCTAATACCGTTATCACTAAGCATTTTTCGGGCGATTTCCGCGCCGCTCATTCCGTTCTGTAAATGAACTTTAGAATATTCTTTAAACTTGCTTTTTAATTTACGGCTCACCAGCCAACTCGCCAGCGCGATCAATCCAATAATCAGGTAATAACCCATATATCCTCCCAACATAATTTTTTGTTTTAGTTGTTTTAGTTGTTTTACTGTTACAAAGTCATAAGCAAAAGTTGAGCCGAAATAAATAGCTGTCGTTTTGACTTATTGAATTGTAAATAGATTTTTAGATCGCTATGTTGCTAGAGTATGGACGGGGAGAAAGGATTTTAAATAAATTTAGGCAAACATTAATTTGCCTTTGGGCATCGGGATTTCCCTTTTGTTCAGCTTAGCAGTTTCGATCCACTCCGCTATCACCACTTGCACATTGCTCAACGCATCTTGATAGGTTTCACCA
>JBDNGW010000262.1:0-4508 GCA_041689735.1 Leeuwenhoekiella sp.
ATCTTAGATTTCAGGTAATTGAAATTATGAACAAGCGCGGCCAAATCTATTTCCAGAACGGTTGCAGCCATTTATTCTTTAGTTGAAGGTTTAATGGTTTTCGGATTCTGCACATCGATTTTTTTCGATCGTTCGCGCGACATGGCCTTGTAATACGCGCCGCGGCTCAAGGGTTCATATTCTTCGGTTTCGCCCAATAAAACCAAGTCATTGCTGGCAGCCTTACGGTAACTGAACTGCGCCAGGTTACCGGTACGGGTGCAAACGGCATGCACTTTGGTTACATATTCCGCCGTCGCCATAAGTGCTGGCATGGGCCCAAAGGGATTGCCCTTAAAATCCATATCCAGACCGGCGACGATCACACGCACGCCACGGTTTGCAAGGTCATTGCACACTTTCACGATCTCATCGTCAAAAAACTGGGCTTCATCAATCCCCACCACGTCACAACCATCGGCCAGAATCGGAATGTTTGCCGCGGCGGGAACGGGCGTGGAGCGTATTTCATTAGCGTCGTGCGAGATTACCAGATCCTGCTGATCATAGCGCACATCTATGGTCGGTTTAAAAATTTCAACTTTTTGTTTGGCAAATTTGGCGCGCTTGAGCCGGCGTATCAATTCTTCGGTCTTGCCTGAAAACATGGAGCCGCAGATGACTTCTATCCAACCAAATTGCTCTTTGTGATTAACGGTATTTTCGAGAAACATTTTGTACTTTTCAATTCCCAAACGGCAGGGTTGCCATCTTAAGGTGCAAGGCTGCGCAAATTTACTAAATAGTATGAATTTGCAGCACTCGGATTTCCTCATTTTTAAAAATGCCACGGGTTTCTTAATTTTACAGTCAGTAGCACCGTTTTATTTATCATAAGGGGAGAATTAATCAAGAAGTTATGAAGAAGCAATTAAAATCTGAACTGGTGAGCTTGGCCCACCGCATTCTTCAGATGAATGCAGACGTTAATTATGCTGTCATGCAGCAGGAAGCTAAAAAACTCTATGAAACGTTAACCGTTTTGGCTTTCGCCGAAAAGCACTTTGACGGTATAAATTCAACTATTGGCAAGGCTGAAATCATCGAGGCACTTCAGTATAGAAGCGAAGTCGAAATTAAGGAGATCATTCAGGAAGCGGAAGAAAAGCAAGAGAACATCGGGATTGAAGATGAGAATACGCGACGCATGGATGAAATTGCAAAGGCAAACGAACTTATTTTTGAACGCGCTCGACATAAACGGGAAAATCCTCCAATTAGTGTCGAAAAACAACCTAGCACGCAAGAAAACAAGCCCAGTCATTCTTCACTGCATGAACCATTAATCGAAAAAATCAAGGATATGGTGGCTATGATGCCGCCAGAAGCTGATGCCATAGATGATATGTTTAAGGAGATAACCGGTCAAAACTATATAAAAAACGATCGTGATGAGATAGGCGAGTATGGCCGTATGCCCGAGTTTGAAGAAAAAAGGGAAGATCAAGAAAAGAGACAGGATAAGGCAGACCGTACGCTCAAGCAAGAAGTTGGGCAAAATGGAAAGTATAAAGAGGAAACCGAAAGCAGCGATGGCACTCGGAAATCGCTCAATGACCGCCTCACCAAAGGATTGAAAATAGGACTTAATGATCGTATTGTTTTTATAAAACACCTATTTAACGGCAGCGCCACCGATTATAACCGGGTACTTTCTCAACTCAACACGCAGCGCAGCTGGCCAGAAGCGCGGCAGTTTATAGATCAAATGGTCAAATCTGATTACAATAATTGGGCAGGCAAAGAGATTTATGAACTTCGCTTTAAAGAAATGGTGGAGAAAAAATTCAACGGCTAAACGTCTATTTTTGAGCTTAAAAAGCCGTTTTTCAATCCCTTTTAGCCACTTTATTTTCAACAATTCACATTCATCAAAATAGTAAAATGGGTAAATTACACCTTGTTCCCACGCCCATAGGCAATCTGGACGACATGACCTTTAGGGCCGTAAAAATACTTCAAGCGGCAGATCTTATTCTGGCCGAAGACACCCGCACCAGCGGAAAATTGTTAAAACATTTCGAGATTACCACCCAGATGAACTCCCACCACATGCACAACGAGCATAAAACGGTCGATACCATTGTGGAGCGCATTAAAAATGGCGAAACCATTGCGCTCATCAGCGATGCGGGGACACCGGCAATCTCCGATCCCGGGTTTTTGCTGACTCGCGCTTGCGTGGAAGCGGGTGTGGAAGTGGATTGCCTACCCGGCGCGACCGCTTTTGTCCCTGCACTTGTAAATAGCGGATTACCAAACGATAAATTTGTTTTTGAAGGTTTTTTGCCCGTCAAAAAAGGTAGACAGACTCGTTTTCAAACCCTAGCTGAAGAAGAGCGCACCATTATTTTTTATGAAAGTCCTCATAAACTGGTCAAGACTTTGGGGAATATGGTCGAGTTTTTTGGTGCTTCGAGAAAAGTTTCCGTGTCCCGCGAAATTTCAAAACTGCACGAAGAAACGGTACGCGGTACTGCCGAAGAGGTTCTGGTTCATTTTACCAATAAACCGCCCAAAGGGGAATTGGTAATTGTTGTAGCTGGGAGGTGAAAGCTATAGATTGTTTATGATAAAAGTGTCATTTTTTAGAATTTCCGTTAAGAAATAACAATTTAAATTAAAATTGCTTTTTGAAAAAGCATAATTATATTAAAAGTGCTTTATTTTGAAGCAAAATGTCTTACTTTTGTTTTTAAATAAAGCATTATGCGCGATCTTTTTGGATATCAAGAGCTTTTATTAGAAAATTTAAGTGAAAATACACGCTACCTTTATAAAGAAATAGATTATTCCAACCGACTAATTGGCATTAAAGGTGCTCGTGGTTCTGGTAAGACAACGCTTTTACTTCAGCGTATAAAACAACTTACCGAGGAAGGCCAAATTGCCCTTTACGCAACTTTAGACCATATTTATTTCTTGGAATATACCGTCCTTGATCTGGCTAAGGATTTTAGCCTAAATGGTGGAACCTATTTATTTTTGGATGAGGTACATAAATATCCCCGATGGTCGCGCGAGCTGAAATTGCTTTATGACATGTATCCGAAATTGAGTGTGATTTTTACCTCTTCTTCCATGTTGGAAATATATCGCGGAGAGTCAGATCTTAGCAGAAGGGCACTGACATATCATTTAAAAGAGCTTTCGTTTAGGGAATACCTGGAATTTGAAGGTAAGGGCACTTTACCAAGTTACATCTTAACCGATTTATTAAAAAACCACGTAAAAATAGGTCGTGAGATCAAAAAAGAATTAGGCACCCCGGTAAAGTTCTTTAAGGAATATCTGCGCGCCGGGACATATCCCTATTATTGGGAGAACAAAAAATCATATCAAGAACGTTTGGTACAAACTGTCAATTTAATCATTGAATCAGATCTTAACATTGTTGAGGATATTGCTTATTCCGACAGTCTAAAAATCAAGAAATTACTTATGGCCATTGCGCAGAGCGTTCCCTTCACACCCAATGTGAAAAAACTGAGCGAACGATTGGGACTCAATCGCAACTTTTTGATCAATGCCATTAAACTACTGAACAGGGCAGATCTGGTAATGGAATTGTTTACACCAAAAAAAGGAATAGGCGCCTTTACCAAACCGGAAAAACTCTATCTGCAAAACACTAATATTATCTATGCGCTGGGAACGGACAATGTGGAAATAGGAGCGGTTCGCGAAACGTTTTTTGCCAATCAAATGCAGTATTTACATACCATTCATCTAAGCGATAAAGGAGATTTTCTCATTGACGAAAAATATACATTTGAAATAGGTGGGAGCAGTAAAAAAACGAAGCAAATTCAAGGAATCCCCAATTCTTATATAGTGCGCGATGATGTTGAAGTGGGAGGGCTCAATAGTATTCCCCTTTATTTGTTTGGGTTTTTATATTAAACTATAAAGTTAAAAACAAGTTTTTAACTTTGCCTCAGCAAATGATAAGATGCTTGCTAAAACCTCCATAATTTACTTTTTCTTTTTCAATTTTTCCTTGACCAGATCGACGGCCAGGCAACAGATATTACCGTAAGAATCATTACCTGCACCATACAAGTGATAAGCATTCACAAAATTATAATAAGCCATTTTAGCACTTTTACTATACTTTGCCTTAATCAACAAATTATAAGCCCATTTTCTTGAGCTTTCGCGAAAAATATCATTTACATAAAGTTCCAAATCTTCATTAGAAACTTCCACCTCTCCGTTGAGTGCTTTATTAAAAACTTTGCGCTCTTTCACACTGCGTCCCAATTTTCTCAAAAGCCCTTTCTTATAGGCATCATAATCTTTTTGGGATCGCGCGGGAAAAGCCATAACTGAATTTCCCTTTTCATCGGCAGGGTAGAGCCAAATCCCCTTTTTGAGCCGTTTTTTAGTCTTTCGCGGAAGCGAAAATTTCTTTTTTGCCATTATGCAAATTACGGGTTTTGAATTTTTTAGATCTAAATAATAAAATA
>JBDNGW010000263.1:0-3653 GCA_041689735.1 Leeuwenhoekiella sp.
AAAGCTGGCATTGACTTAATTCATAAAAATAAACTCGATTGGTGATAAACCAAGCTCATTTATTCGAAAACAGACCTGCGAATTTTTTGAAAATTACGCGAAATTATTCAAAAGCTTAGTTTTCTGGCGGGCACTATTTAAAAATTATTATGATGAGGTCTCACTTTAAAAATGCTGTGAAATAAAGGCGTAGTCGTCACTATTTGTGCTTTTTTATACTTCTCGCCCTCAAGCTCTACAAACCCAAAATAATCTAGAAACCGGTTAAAGGTACGCAGGGGATATGGGCTTGAGGGAATTAAGCCGAACGCGTTTTTCATTTCAGGTTCAAATCCAAAAGCTTTATAATATTTTTCAGTATAAAAATCTACGTTTCTTGACGTGCGGCCGTAGTTGTTTAAGAGGATCAAGCTAAAGCCAAAGCCCATCTGGCCGATACGCTCGTCTGGATGACCATCAAAATAAGGCCAATTGAAACGCGTGCAGAACACCTCAAAAATATGGCTAAAGAGCTTTTGATCTGTCTCTGTTATTACCTCGCCTTTTTTTGTGATGGTCAGCACATTATTCCTTTTTTTTACAATTTCTGAAAGTTCAAGAATGATGCGGGTTAGTCTAATAGTGGGAATACCTTCTTCTTTATAAACCTTTGTGAGACCCATTTCTATAAATTCATCTTTCATAAATTCTTGGGCGTAGATGCTCTTTACAACTTTAACGGGCAGGTTCCCTCGTGCCGTTAATTTCAGTCCGCCATCTTCTTTGATAGCTTTTATGAGGTGTTTGATCTGTTGTAGTAAGGGTATCTGTGCGTATTCTTGTTCCGTTAATCTTTGAAGCTGCACAGGGCATTTTGGACTGAAGAACTCATAGAGAATACTGTGCATTTCCACAGGCGAATAACCTTCAAAATCCTTTCTGGCAACTTGATTCTGTTCTTTTAAGTAGGCTTGCAAATATTTATCAATTTCGTTCATAAATTCATAATTTTGGTTTTTTATAAGCCAATAAAATCGGTAAAATTCCAGTAAAATCGGTCATTTTAACGCAAAAATAGGCCTATTTTCCCTGAGAATAGTGTGTTTTCGGCAATTGCCTTAATGTTTCCGCGGCCATTTCGGCGGTTATATCGCGTTGTGGGGTGGCGAACATTTCATAGCCTACCATGAATTTTTTTACCGTGGCAGAGCGTAAAAGCGGTGGGTAAAAAGACATATGAAAATGCCATTCGGCGCGTTCCTGACCATCTGTGGGAGCCTGATGTATCCCGGCGGAATAGGGAAAAGAAATCTTGAACAGGTTATCGTACATCGTTGTCAATGCCTTGATGATCTTGGCATAATCCTTTTTTTCGGCTTCGTTGAGGCTTAAAATATTGATATGCTGTATACGCGGAATGATCATCGCCTCGTACGGCCAGACTGCCCAGTAGGGGATAAGTGCTACAAAATGTTCAGTCTCGATGAGGATGCGCTCCCGCAGTTTAAGTTCTTGCTTGAGGTAATCGCCCAGCAGGCTGCTTCCATTATCATCCCAATATTCCTTTAGTTTTTTGTTCTTTTTCTGTACTTCCTGTGGGATACTGCGCTGCGCCCAGATCTGCCCATGTGGATGTGGATTGCTACAGCCCATTGTTGCACCTTTATTCTCGAAGATTTGCACGTGATTGATGTCATCTCGGCTGCCCAGATTTTTAAATTCCTGTTGCCAGAGCGCTATCACTTTTGTAATGGCGCTTTCTTCCATAACGGGCAACGTTTTGGAGTGGTCTGGTGAAAAGCAGAGTACGCGGCAAGTGCCAGATTCAGTTTCCGCCACTAGGAGTCCGTCTTTAAATTTTTCAAAGGGAATGTCTTTTTTTAAAGCGGCAAAGTCGTTTGTAAATGCAAAAGGCTCGGTATATTCAGGGTTGTGCTCGCCGCCGGCGCGTTCGTTGCCTGGGCACAGGTAGCACGTGGGATCGTAACTGGGACGGTCTTCGGTAACGATATCTTCCTCTTTGCCCTGCCAGGGTCTTTTGGCTCGGTGAGGGGAAACGAGAATCCATTCCCCAGTAAGAATATTGTATCTACGGTGCGAATTATCGCTAAAATCGATCATTTTATTGGTTTTATAGGTTGTTTTCTACCACGCTGGTGCCATTTGCCGGTACGGTGGTAAATGCAGTCAATTCAATATTGAATTTTTCAAAATAAGCTTTGGAAACTTTTTCTACGTAATTTTCAATCGCATCTTCATGGATCAGGTTTATGGTACAGCCGCCAAAACCGCCCCCCATCATGCGGCAGCCCAGAATCTGATTGTTTGATCTTGAATATTCAGTGAGAAAATCCAGTTCTTTACAGCTTACTTCATAATTGTGCTGCAAACCTTCGTGCGAGGCGTAGATCAACTGACCAAAAGTAACCAGATCATCTTTCTTCAAGACTTTGGCTGCCTGTTCTACGCGCTCATTTTCGTGTAATACATAGGCGCAGCGTTTGTAGATTATGGGATTTAACTCGTGTCTGCATTGTTCTAATTGATCAAGGCTTACATCGCGCAGGGATTCTATGTTTTTAAAACGTTGCTGAAGCACAGCGATGCCCTGCTCACATTCCTGCCGGCGCACGTTATACGCGCTACTGGCCAAGTTGTGCGATACATTGGTGTTGAGCAATAACAATTTATAGGGTTCTATATTAAAGGGAAGCAGTTCATAATCCAGGTTCTGGCAATCCAGTTTGATCACGTGTCCGTCCTTGCTCATTACCGAAGCGAACTGATCCATAATCCCACATTTTGTGCCTACATAATTATGCTCTGCTTTTTGTGAAAGTTTGACGATATCCAGTTTTCCCAACTTTAGGTCAAAAAGTTGGTTGAGGCCATACGCCAGACCACATTCCAGCGCAGCGGAAGAGCTGATGCCGGCGCCCACTGGCAGATTGCTTACCATAATGCAATCAAAACCTTTAAGCGTTTTTCCCAGTTTTTTGATCTCCTCTACCACACCAATACTATAAAGCGTCCACTCGGCGCCTTTAAGATTGGGTTTGTTGAGGTCAAAACTAGCCGAAGTGTCATAATTGAGACTGGTCACGTTGCAATGGCTTTCAGAACCATTTTCCTTTAAGTAAAAAGTGATCTTCTTGTCTATCGCGGTGGGCATCACAAAACCGTTGTTATAATCGGTATGTTCACCGATGAGGTTTACACGCCCCGGCGAATTAATGACAACTTTTGCCTTAAAATCGGTTATTTTGGCCTGTATTTCAGCAGTTGTGAGTGTGGGTTTTGTTTCGTTCAATGCTTTGGTTTTGGGATTCAATCGTTTAAGCTGAAATTCTTTTAAATTTAGGCAAATTATTAAACGTACAAGATACGTTTAATACCAAAATACAAATAGACTATCTTGTGGCAATCCCTTATGTTGGATTTAGGAAACACTATTTAAACTACGACCAAAAAGGTAAAGAACTTTCCTGCCGTTAAAATTAAAAGTCGTCACAACTTTATTTTTAAATTATAAGAAAGAGTCCACTCCGAATACTATAAAACGTGCTGAATCGTCTTAAAAAGGATCAATCTCGTAATTGTAATCAACTGAATTTCAATAGGATAAAATATATCAAAAGTTCTTATTTGATCCGGTTTTCCAAGAATTGGACTTT
>JBDNGW010000264.1:0-2492 GCA_041689735.1 Leeuwenhoekiella sp.
AGTAAGGCCACGTTGGATTTCTGTGTGATGGGACCTGAAAAGGTGACCTATCACAATATCAAGAACAAGGTCACGGCCATCCGAAAACTGCTCAAGACCATAGCGGATCTGGACCCAGGGGCCTTGATCTGTATGGAGAACCAAAGAACACAGGGCAGTTTTTCTGATCGTTCTTCTACAAAAGCATTGAGATTTTAAGGCAATGCAATAAAACAATAAAACCGTAAAGCAATAAAATAATATTATCGCAATGCCATAGGCTGAAAATCTAATGGACTGTTACGCTAATAACAGTAACGTTTTCAAAAATTTTCCGCTATACACAACAATTGGAAATCTTACGACAGAAGTCTAATAAAAAAGGTCAACCTATATCAGTATAATACATTCCAGTAAGTTTGAGTCTGTCTGATACTACTTTCAAAGTTCAAATAAAGGATTATTTAACCTCTAAAAATATTGGATTCGAATAAAACCAAAGATCATTCCATGGATTTTCCCCCGTATGATCTTTGACGGGTTCAAGTTCATAAGTCTTGTTTGTGCCGCGAACACGTATATACATACTGTGATGCACATTTTTTAAGGTGTAGTTCATTATTAAATATTCACCTTCTTTTTTCATCTCCCTTGTATAATATCGTTTTTCTACTTTGGTTGAAGGGTTAAAATCTTTGGTCAAATCAGAGTATTTACCAGTTATCTCGCCCACTATCAGATCAACTCTAGTAACTTGTGGATTATCGCCATGGTGATTTAAAGTTTTGGGATCGCGAACTTTTATGGTAATTTGGATATCTGAATTTTCTTCGATTGTCAAAGTTCCACCAATATTTACCGAATCTTTTTTAAAATTAGCTAGGACCTCCAATTCTGAAACTAAATCTCCTGTGGTAATAAAGATATGCCCGTTCCTTATGCCCTCAAGGATGTCATTATAACTTTTCTTGGCATAAACATAGGTTTTTGAGTATTCGCCCGGCCAAAAATCGCTTCCACCATCTCGCCAGTTATTGTGGGAGTCCGAGGTAGCGGTAACCCACCAACGACGACCTTCGCCCAACATAGAATCCCAAAATCCACCTAAATAAGCAGTCATTTGATCATACCCTCCCATAGTTTGATTGCCATAAGGCCTGGAATCTATCTCATCTAAACTGCCGTCCGGTTTCAAATTTCCGGCTTGATGACCCGGCGCACCTTCCATTCCTACGGCTACATTTGGGGCGATATCGTTCCAATTACGAAACTCTCTTGGTTCCTTATGAGCATACTCAAACAGAGAATCTGCACCACGTGAAGGATGATTGGATATTAAAATCGGTGGTGTTTTAGCATTTTTCATATATTTTAGGGCCTTGAGCATATGCTCTTCTGTTTCCCTTTCTGGCTGCCTAGGATAAATATCCCTAGTAGCAAATTGGCTCTCGATCTCATAAAGCAACGTATGTTCATGATTGGAATGGGGAATGATCAAACTGTTGTGATGTGCCGAAGGCGCATCAAATTCCATTCCGTGAAATTGAATGACTTCCGGGGTTTTCTTTCGCGATTTAAGTAATTCTGGATACGCATTTTCTAGATTTATTTTAGAATGGTTTGGTCCGCCATGATCTGTTGCCACCATCCAGTCCAAGCCGTAATATTTCGCCTTTTCGGCATTTGTTAAGATAGAGTACGGTTGTTCGTCAAAATTATAGGTGGGGGGAGTGGACGATGTATCATATCCGGCGCTGTATTTACTATGGATATGGTGATCGCCGGCACGCCAACTTCTAATGCTGTCGTTTTGGGCCGTCATATTTGTATTTATAAATATGATGAAAACAAAAAGAATTGAGTTTTTAATGGTTGTTGTTTTTTTTAACATGGTTCTGTTTTAAAATTATTTTTTAATATTTTCCTCTCAGTAGATATCTATGATTTTGTTTGAATTTATCCAAATAAAATTCGATTTGACCAGATTCTGGGTTATGGATAAGTAGCTTTGTTGATTCAAGTATTTCCCGCCGAATTTTTTGAGCAACCTTTCTACTTGCTTTAATTTTATAATAATCGAAAATATCTTTCAAGTTTTCAATAGCGAAGTCAGACCAAATTATTTTCATAATTGTCAACTTACCAATTTTCCGATATTTTTTCTAATTCAGCTTGAGTTTTGAATTTACCATTTTTAAAATCTTGTTCAGATTGTTCAATTCGATTAATGAATTCATCAATTGTAAAAGGTTCAAACTCAGATTCGCTATCCTTAGTTTGTGTTTTTAGAATATAGTTTTCAATTTTATTCAAAATATTTTCATCTTGCATTTGAGCAAGATAAGAGATTTAATTTTCGAGTTTTTAAATCCATACAATAGTCCGTTAAGTTTAGGTTTAAAATACTGAACATCAATAAAATAAGTTAAAAATAATTGCATCAAAAATAGGATAACTCCCTGATTATCCGTATATTAGTTGTTTACCAAAGCAGTTAAAATATGACGCTCAGA
>JBDNGW010000265.1:0-5980 GCA_041689735.1 Leeuwenhoekiella sp.
AACGATATTTGCGGTACCGGTCACCGAAGCTTCATCAAGCAACATATAAGCACCTTTCAGTCCGTCCGGGGCTTCCACACCGTAAAAACGTTCCTCTTTATTATAACGGAATTTGGCACCCAGTTTGATCATTCCTTCAAAATGGGTATCTAACCGTCTGCGGCCTATTTTATCGCCGCCGGGACGGGGAATATAGCCTTTGCCAAAACGCGCCAAAAGCGGACCAACGATCATGATCGAACCGCGCAGACCGCTTCCCTCCTGCTTAAACTGCTCGCTCTCCATATATTCCAGGTTGAGCGCATCGCTTTTAAAGGAATATTTGCCCTTACCAAGTTTCTGGATTTTTACGCCCAGATTGCCCAATATCGTGATGAGTTTATTCACATCTACGATATTGGGAATATTGCTTATTGTTACAATTTCTGGAGTGAGCAGGACAGCACAGAGAATCTGCAGCGCCTCATTTTTTGCGCCCTGAGGCTGGATTTCACCTTTAAGTTGATGGCCTCCTTCTATTTGAAATGATCCCATAAATGACTTCTACTTGGGGTTTAGGGCTTCTAACGAAATGAACTGTAAATTTTGACTTATTCTTTCCTCCTGGCAGGTGCATACTAACTTCGCATGCCTTTGCCTGTAGGTGCAGGTTAAAAAGCCTCAAATTAGCTAATGCTACACCTGCGTTTTTCGCCTTGTTACTGCACAAAATAATATTGTCAATTCTGTACACTTTACTTTATTACAACCCCCTTAGTAGCGTTTTTTACCGCGATTGGTTGTTTTTTTCCGGTTGGAATTGGAATTTGATTTACCTGTCTTTCTAGTATGTACCAGACGATTGGCATCCCTTAGATCTTCCTCTTTCTTAGCCATATTGATCTGGCCTTCGCTCAGTTCAAAAAGGTGCTTAAATATCACATCATCATCCACCGTGTCTTTGTTCCAGTTTAAGAAACACTTTTTCATGTGATTGGCAATGGCAAACTCCAGTGCATCACGCTTATCGCCCTTTTCCCACTGAATGGCCTGATCTATCATTCTTTTGATATTGTTGCCATAAAACCGATATTTAGGATAATTCTGAGGATAGCCCAAGGGTTCTGGGCGCTCTTCCAGTTTTTCTTTGGAAGGCGTCTCGTAGGGAGAATCAACATCAAGGTCAAATTCTGCCACAATAAAGAGCTGATCCCACAATTTATGCTGAAAATCGGGCACGTCGCGTAAATGTGGCTGTAAATTGCCCATTACCGCAATGATCGATTTTGCCACTTTGTTCTGCTCTTCGCGATCCTCGATCGCACGTAACTGGTTGACCATCTTCTGAAGATGACGGCCATATTCGGGAATGATGAGTCTTTCCCTTTCTGTATTGTATTCTAATTGATCTATCAACTGTAAAATTTTAATGTGAAGTATGTTCACCCACGGGGAACGCCCGCAAAATAGTAAAAATCTGTCAAAAATCGGCGATTTTAGGCATATAATTGGGCGATTTTAGGAAGTTTTGAGGTGTTTTTCCAGATATTATAAAGAAATTACGCCCTCAACCACCGCGGCCTGTTTGTACATATTGATAACGGCATCCGGATCTTGCATGCGCACATTTACAGAAACGCTGGTATACGTACCTTTTCGAGATTCTTTTGTTTTGATTACCGCGCCCGTATTATCAAAAATATCTTCTATTGCCTTTATTTTGTCTTTCGCCGAAGGCACAATAAATTTAAAGAGGTATTCTGTTGGCCAAGAAGCCGTTTCCTCTAAGCGCCCCCTCAGTTTATCATAAAATTCTTCTGGATTGTTTTCCGTATTCATAGTAACTCCATTTTGTTACAAAGATAGCGTCTTCACGTCATTTTAATATCCTTATACAAATGAGTATTTTTACCACTTAAAATTTAGATTATAGAACGTATTGTACTTATTGGCGGTCCCGGCACCGGAAAGACCACATTGATAAATGCACTCGCAGCACGTGGTTATAATGTGTTTGAAGAAATCTCACGGCAGGTCATAAGAGCCGCACAGGAAGAGGGCGTTTCGCAGCTTTTCTTGACCGAGCCCCTACTTTTTAGCCAGAAACTTCTGGAAGGCCGCGTGAACCAATTTAATGCTGCTGCGGAAAACAATAAAAATCTCGTTCTTTACGACCGCGGTATCCCGGATGTGCTGGCCTATATGGATTATGCCGGTCAGGCTTACCCCTCACAATTTGTTCAAGCTTGTAAAAACCATCGTTATGATCGCGTTTTTATGTTGCCCCCGTGGGAAGAAATTCATGAGGAGGACAATGAGCGCTATGAAGATTTCGCCACCGCCACGAAGCTGCACGATTTCTTGCTGAAAACTTATAAACGGTACAAGTATTCCCCCGTTAACCTGCCACGATGCTCTGTAGCGCACCGTATTGATTTTATCGAAAACCAACTAAAGCGATGAAGCTAGACCCGCAACAGGCCTTGGCCAAATACTGGGGGCATGACGATTTTAGGCCGCAACAGCTTGAGATTATCAATGCGGTGCTGGCCCGTAAAGATGCGGTCGCATTGCTTCCTACTGGCGGCGGTAAGTCGCTTTGCTATCAAATTCCCGCAGTGTTACAGGAAGGACTTGTACTGGTGGTATCGCCACTCCTTTCGCTCATGAGGGACCAGGTTATGCAACTCAACAACAAAGGCATCAAAGCCATGTACATTCCCGGTGGGACGCCCTATCAGGAACTTGACACCTTGCTTGACAATTGCATTTACGGCAATTATAAACTGCTCTATCTTTCGCCAGAGCGCTTGCAACAGGAACTTGTGATAGCGCGCATCAAGCAGATGAACATTTCATTATTGGTCATTGACGAGGCACACTGTATAAGTCAGTGGGGACATGATTTTAGGCCGGCCTATCGTAATATTGCCGCTTTTCGTGAAATAATCCCAGAAGTAAACTGTCTCGCCGTAACCGCTACAGCAACGCCGCAGGTCAAAAAAGATATGCTGAAACAACTGGAGCTGAAAGATCCGCAGGTGTTTCAGACCTCCTTCCAAAGAAAAAACCTGGCCTATCTCGTTTTGCCGGAAGAAGATAAATTGTACCGGCTGCGCCAAATTTTCAGCAGAAAAAAAGGTGCGGCCATTGTGTATGTGCGCAGTAGGAAAACCGCCCACAAATACGCCCACTACCTCAACGCAAATAATGTTAAGGCGCATTTTTACCATGGCGGACTGGAAAACAAAGAGCGCGATTCCCGTTTTCAGGACTGGATGGACAATAAAGTGCAGGTAATGGTGGCCACCAGCGCTTTTGGGATGGGTATAGACAAAGCAGATGTGCAAACGGTAGTACATGTGGAACTGCCAGAAAGTCTGGAAAGTTACTTTCAAGAAGCCGGCAGGGCGGGCAGGGACGGAAATCCCGCGGGAAGCATTATTTTATACGCGCCCGGGGATGCGCTTCGCCTTAAAAACCAGTTTATCAAAATACTGCCCAGCACAGCTATGGTGCGGTTTGTTTATAAGAAACTGAACAGTTATTTTCAGATCTCATACGGGGAAGGCGAGCAAAGTACATTTCGGTTCAGTTTTATGCATTTTTGCAAAACCTACGATCTCAATACACTTACCACATACAATGCCCTACAGGTGCTGGATCGTAATAGCGTGCTGCTCCTTGCACAGGAATTTTCTAGAAAAGCCAGTCTGCAGATCAAGGTTTCCCCCGTCTCGCTCACCTATAATTTGATAAAGAACCCGGGTATAGATCTTATTATCAAAACAATTTTGCGAACCTATGGTGGAATTTTTGACCAGCCACTGAATATTGACCACGCCGCCATTGCTAAAAAATCGAACACCAGCGTTAGTGCGGTACATGGAGCTCTGCTTCAGCTTGAAAAGGATGATCTGATAACCTACGCCCACGAAAGTTTTGATACCGCCATTACGTTTTTGGTTCCCCGGGAAGACGATCACGTTATAAACACCATCTCGCGCGATGTGAAAGCTCAGAATGAAAGAAAAACCGAACAGGTGCAGGCAATGTTGTCCTACATAGAGAACGGTTCCGTTTGCCGCAGCAGGCAATTGCTCGCGTATTTTGGCGAAAAGAATTCTGATCCCTGTGGAAAATGTGACGTTTGCTCCAAAAAATCGCCAAAAAAGACCGAAAACCCTTCCGCTATTGCGGAAAAAATAGCCGTACTTTTACAGGACAGTCCGTTGAACTCACGCGCTATCTGCGAAAAACTCCCAATTCATACCGAAGCGGAAATCATCATTCAGCTTAAGAATTTACTTGAAGAAAAACGGATAAAACTGACTCAAAACAACACTTATATCCTTCAAAAATGACAGATTTACGCATCGTTTTTATGGGCACGCCAGCATTTGCCGTTGCGAGTTTAAAAGCAATAATGGACAGTGGCGCAAAGGTCGTGGGCGTTATCACCGCGCCAGACCGGCCTGCTGGTCGCGGCCAGAAATTGAGCCAAAGTGCGGTAAAAATATTTGCCCACGAGCAAAACCTGCCCGTTTTACAGCCAACCAATTTAAAATCGGTTGATTTTCTCAAGGAATTAAAAGATCTAAATGCCAATCTTCAAGTGGTGGTGGCCTTTAGGATGCTGCCCAAAGAAGTGTGGCAAATGCCGGCGCTGGGGACTTTTAACCTGCACGCTTCCCTCCTGCCCGATTATCGTGGCGCGGCGCCCATAAACTGGGCGATCATTAATGGTGAAAAAACCACCGGAGTCACGACCTTTTTTATAGATGAAAAAATAGATACCGGGGCAATCATAAAACAAAGCGAGGTAGATATAGGTTCAGACGATAACGCGGGCATACTGCATGACAAACTTATGGAAACTGGAAGTCGTCTGATTGTAGAGACTTTAGCGGAAATCGCAAACGGAAAAGCAACAACGCAACCCCAGCCCAAAATAGGAAAATTGCACACCGCCTATAAATTAGACCGCGATAACACGCGTTTGGACTGGGAAAAACCAGTGCGTGAAATCTATAATCAAATAAGGGGCCTAAACCCATTTCCCGTGGCCTGGACTAACTTTATAAACGAAGGCAAAGAGCTGCAAATGAAAATTTATGGTGCACAGATCTCAAAAACGGAAGAATTAGCAGCAAAACTGGATCTAAAGCAGCTCAAAGTAATAGATGCACGTCTTTTTGCAGGCTGTACAGACGGTGTTCTTGAACTTACTGAAGTACAACTTTCAGGAAAGCGGAAAATGGACACAAAAGATTTATTGAACGGCTATTCTTTTGATAAGGATGCAAAAATGCTGTAAAGCCCTGTAAGCAGTAGAATGATTAAAATTTTTAAAACTTGTCTGTTTTATTAACAAAATGTTAAAGTTATCAACAAAAATCGGGATTTCCTGCGCTATTCCTTGTCTGGCTGGAATATCCGTCTAAATTTGTTAAACAGAAGTAAAAGTTTAAACAACAATTAATTTTAAATTTACATTATGAACAAATCAGATTTAATCGATGCAATGGCAGAAGATGCGGGAATCACTAAAGCAGCTGCAAAAAAAGGACTGGAGTCTTTCTTAGGTAATGTTGAAAAATCCCTTAAAGACGGAGATCGTGTTTCTTTAGTAGGATTCGGATCTTGGTCTGTATCTGAGCGTGCCGCTCGCGAAGGTAGAAACCCACAGACTGGCAAAACCATTCAAATCAAAGCCAAAAAAGTAGTGAAGTTCAAAGCAGGTTCTGAACTTGCAGATGCTGTAAACTAAAACTAGCGCCATTTAACGTATTTAAAGTCCTCTTTATGGGGACTTTTTTATTTTTAATAGCCTGCTTATTTTGTAAATACTAAAATTTGGCTTAGGATCTGTTCAGAAATAAAGTGACCGAATTATAGGCAGTTATTTTGTTCATCAACAAGGCGAAAAACGCAGACATAGCCGTAGCTATGGCGAGTATTTTCAACGCAGTTGCTGGGCAAAAGAACCCATAGAAATGGG
>JBDNGW010000266.1:0-3240 GCA_041689735.1 Leeuwenhoekiella sp.
AATACTCTTATTCCCAACTGTGCATATTAAATATTGTGATTTTCATATGGTGCGTGCTTTCTTTCAATTTGATTACTTGGCCCTGCCAAAATCTACTAAGCTTTTCTCTGCCTTATTAATGTTCTCGATTCCCATTATCAACGCATCTGGACTAAAGGAGATCGAATTGATACCCTTTTCCACGAGAAACTGTGCGAATTCTGGATAATCACTGGGTGCCTGCCCGCAAAGCCCGATTTTAGTGTGGGTCTTTTGAGCCGATGCAATGACCATAGCGATTATTTTCTTTACTCCAGGGTCATTAATATCGAAGATATCGCTCAATAGTTCAGAATCTCGGTCCACGCCCAAGGTTAATTGCGTAAGATCATTGGAGCCAATGGAAAAGCCGTCAAAAAATTCGGCAAACTCTTCCGCCAGAATCACATTATTAGGTATCTCGGTCATCATATAGAGTTGTAGGCCTTTTTCGCCTCGTTTCAGTCCGTTGATTTCCATGACTTCAACTACCTTTTTAGCCTCTTTTATGGTTCTACAAAAGGGAATCATGATTTTTACATTATCCAATCCCATATCCTCGCGCACCATTTTCAACGCTTTACACTCTAATTCAAAAGCTTCTTGGTACTTGGGATTGTAGTATCGCGATGCACCTCTGAAACCTAGCATAGGATTTGATTCTATGGGTTCGAATTCAGTGCCGCCTATAAGGTTGGCATATTCGTTCGATTTGAAATCGCTGGTTCGTACGATAACATCCTTGGGATAAAAGGCTGCAGCAATTTTGGCGATGCCCTCTGCCAGTTTATGGACAAAATAATCGGACTTGTCAGGATAGTGATGCGTCATTTTTTGAATCTTCTCCTTGACCGAGAAATCTTTCAAGGTATCAAAATGCTTTAAGGCCATAGGATGAATCTGGATGATATTGTTGATAACAAACTCCAATCGCATCAATCCGACCCCTTCAGAAGGGTAAAACGAGAATTTAAACGCTTGGTCTGGATCTGCCAAAATTAGCATTGGTTGTGTCCGTGGTTTTCCCAGAGCAGTAATATCAACTTCCTTTTCATCCCATTGTAAAATACCTTCATAAACGATACCTGTGTCACCCTCAGCACAAGAAATAGTAATTTCTTGTCCGTCTCGAATCACCTTTGTAGCATTAGTACATCCTACAATCGCTGCTGCGCCCACTTCGCGGGCAACGATAGCGGCATGGCTGGTTCGACCACCCTGGTCTGTAATAATACCCGCAGCTTTTTTGAGTATGGGATCCCAATCGGGACTGGTTCTTTCCGTAACCAGTATTTCACCTTTTTGCAATTTGTCCGATTCTTCGGGACTGTGCAATATTCTAGCCTTTCCTTAGGATATTTTGTTGCCCAAGCCCATTCCCCGAGTAATTTCCTTACCTTTTTTTAGTAACGCGTAGGTGTTTATTTTCAGCTTGTTTTTTTGGGCATTCTGTACTGTTTCGGGTCTTGCTTGAACGATAAAAAGTTCATTTGTCAACCCATCTTTGGCCCATTCAATGTCCATAGGGCGTTTGTAGTGGTCTTCTATTATCATAGACCATTGGGCTAGTTTTATCACTTCGGCGTCCGTCAATACAAATTGCTCTTGTTTCTCTAATGGAGTATCAAGGTTAATGATACCGCTTCCCGATGTATCATAGACCATTGTCTTTTCTTTACTTCCTAATTTTCTGGAGACAATGGGTTGGGAAACGCCATTTTTTAAACTGGGCTTAAAGACAAAATAGTCATCGGGATTGATGCTACCCTGTACAATATTCTCACCAAGGCCATATATACTGGAGACCAGTACAACTTGGTCAAAACCAGTATCGGGATCAAGGGTAAAGTTCACTCCTGAAGCGGCCAAATCTGAACGCACCATCATTTGTATACCAATGGATAGCGCTACTTTTGTATGGTCAAAACCATTATCCTCCCTGTATTTTATAGCTCGGTCAGTAAACAGTGATGCGTAACATCTTTTACAGGCATCAATAAGTTCTTCTTTTCCTTTTACGTTTAAATAACTTTCTTGTTGGCCCGTGAAACTTGCGTTGGGCAAATCCTCAGCGGTAGCACTGCTTCGTACAGCTAAAGAAATATCACCCGTGTATTTTTTTGATAAGGTATCATACCCTTCTTTAATGGCCTCTTTGATATCACCCGGAAGTTCTGTGTCGAGAATGATCTTCCGCACAGATGCCCCTATTGCCTTTAAGTTGGAGAATTCCTTGGTATCCAATCTTGCCAACTGGCTGAAGATTTCATCTTTTATATCTACTTCTTGCAAAAAATGCCAATAGGCCTCAGAAGTGGTTGCAAAGCCGTCGGGAACCCTTATCCCTTTTGATGTTAGCTTTTGGAACATTTCTCCTAAGGAAGCATTTTTTCCTCCTACCGTTGGTACATCGTTGATGTCTACTTCATCAAAATTGCGTATGTAATTTTTCATTAATTTATACTTTGAAAGGTCCTTTTCGACCAAAATTAGTAACCACAAATTTCATGAGATTTCACGCCATTAAGAATGACATAGGTCATAGAAAGAAAAAATATATAGCGTTACTTAGGATCGGATCAATAATAAGATATACAGGTTATAGGCAGTTATTTTGTTTGCTAATAAGGCGAAAAGCGCAGGCATAGCCATAGCTAAGGCGAGTATTTTCAACCTGCCTACCGGCAAAGGCAGGCGCAGTTAGCGAGCAAAAGAACAAGTATAAGTGTTATAGGTTATTTTTGAATCAATCCTTAGGTCATTATTGGTATTACCCCATGTTATGTGACAGCATTTATAATTGACTGCCGTCATGCTCTAGAAAAGTCATGAATTTATACTGTAAATCTATTGCAGGATTGATATTTGCCAACACCTGCATAGGGATGTTCGGCACAAATGTGAGTAAAGATTTGCGGTCGATAATGGTAATATCCGCTTTGTCTTTAACTACGGCATGAATATATCTTGCTGTGGTAAGACCGGCAAAATTGCAATCTTGAATAAGGATATTTGGCTTTTTCAATTGGTTTATATTAAAATGGGATTTACCTGGATAAGTATTTCCATTGTGATTTTTGACTTAGGATCTGTTCAGAAATAAAGTGACCGAATTATAGGCAGTTATTTTGTTCATCAACAAGGCGAAAAACGCAGACATAGCCGTAGCTATGGCGAGTATTTTCAACGCAGTTGCTGGGCAAAAGAACCCATAGAAATGGG
>JBDNGW010000267.1:0-3377 GCA_041689735.1 Leeuwenhoekiella sp.
CAGGTGGATGTGGTCTTCCTGTACGTTGAGCTCCGCGACCTCACACGACTTCCATTGACACAGCATCCTAATATCATCCTCCACAAGCTCTTTTACGGCACCTTTCAGAACACGAAAACGGTACTTCGGAACCCAAACTATATGGTAGTCGCACTTGTAAACAACATGACCTAACTTCTTATATTTACTCATGACCCAAAATTAGGCATAGCCGTCAGAACATGACCACCTGCAAAGCAGGTGGATTATCAAGGTGAATTTAAAGGCCAACGGATTATCTGATTCTTTACCCTTAAATTTTATTTTATCAATACCTTTAAAATAACTTTTCATTGGATGTTCTTTTTAGTTGTTCCTGATTTTGTGTTAATGGTCTATTTAGTATTTAAAAGTTATGATTTTCAGATAAATGAACTAGCCCTAATCACTAACTTTTATTTATTTTACGCAGGCTGCGACTGCTGACTGAGACCGAGACTGCCGCCAGATCAACCCACCCGCAGCCCCAATTCTTCTTTCCATCGGCCGTATGCCTTTTGATAGCCCACCTTTTCCGCCCCCGGGGCAAAGGTGCTGATGTGATCGCCCTTGTTGACCACGGAGGCCATATCCGCAAACGACTTGTCCGTGAGCCCGGCGGCACGCGCGGCACCTACGGCGCCCGTGGTGTCATAGATCTCGATCTCCCGCCCCACGAGGGTCGCAACAATGTTGGAAAAAAGACGGGAACGGAACAGGTTATCGTTCCCCGCCCTGATGACCTTGATCTCCATATTATCGCCCATCAGGATCTCAATGCCATATATAAAGGCGAAAGCGATCCCCTCAAGTGCAGCTCGGCACAGGTGACGCCTATCGTGCATGTTAAAATTGACGTGCGCCAGGTGCATGCCGGGCATTTCGTTCCCGAGCATCCGCTCTGCACCATTGCCAAAAGGGAGGATCACCACTCCCCCCGCCCCGATGGGTGCAGCTTCGGCAAGTTCGTTCATCACCTCATAGGAAGCGATCCCCAGCGTATCCTTCATCCACCGGTAGAGGATGCCCGCCCCGTTGATATTGAGCAGTTTGCCGATCCTGGGCCTGTCCTTGGTGTAATTGACGTGGGCAAAACTGTTGATTCGGCTTGTTTCTTTGGTCCCCAGCTTATCGGTGACGGCATAGACCACGCCAGAAGTACCGCCCGTGGCGGCCACCTCCCCGGGCTCGAATATATTTAGCGAAAGGGCATTGTTGGGCTGGTCTCCCGCCCGGTAAAGAATGGGCGTTCCGGTCTTTAGTCCCGAAGCTGCCGCACCTTCTTCCGAGAGTCTGGACTGCTCTGAAAACGTGCCCACCAGCTCGGGGCTAAAAGCGGGCTCAAGACCAAAGTGTTCCAAAAGCGTACTTGCGATATTGTTTTCCTTAAAATCCCAAAGGATACCTTCCGAAAGGCCGGAAAGAGTGGTATTTATTTTTCCGGTAAGTCTGTAGGCAATATAATCCCCCGGGAGCATCATTTTATGGATCTTTCCGTAAAGACCGGGCTCATTCTCCTTGACCCATTTAAGCTTCGAGGCCGTAAAATTGGCCGGAGAGTTCAGAAAATGGTCCGTGCAGAACTTTTCGCCCAGTTCCGCGAAAGCGTTCTTACCGATCTCCACCGCACGGCTGTCGCACCATATTATGGAATCGCGCACCCGCCCGCCATCCTTTCCCAAGAGGACAAGCCCGTGCATCTGGTACGAGATCCCGATGCCCTTGACCGTTGCCGGATCAATATTATTTTCTGAAAGAAGGCGCTTGATGGCGGTACAGGAGTGGTCCCACCAGGTTGCGGGATCCTGCTCCCCCCAGCCCAGCTCTAGGGCCTTGATGGCCATTTCGGTTTCCGGCTCTGAGCAGACCGCCACCGGCCGGCCCGTCTCTGCATCGACCAGCGCGGCCTTTACCGATGAACTTCCCAGATCAATACCTAAATAATACATTTCCTGTTCTTAAAATTCATACCCTCTGCAATTATTAAATGTTTAAAATCGTTTTCATAACATAACCCGAAGTAAAATTGAAATTTCTGATCGTTTTTCAAAGCATTCAAATATTCACCTTTTTAAGGTATTACCTAAATTTTGAGCGATTCACGGTTTTATTCGTGATGTTTTTCGATCCGGTCTAAAATTTAGTGGTTTTTTCGTTCAAAATTGGCTGCGGGTCACTTTTTCGCCCGGGCCCCGTCTGCCCGACGTACTGGAAAAATAGGGGAAGGTTCCCCACGAGCTGATATTTTATCGTTTGTTGGGCCTATTTTTGTTATCTTAGCTGACATAAAGGATGGTCTTTGCAACTGTTCGGTAATGCGTTGTTTTTCTTGTTTTACACCACAGATACACATTATCAAAGGACTGTGAAACCTATCCTTTATTTTTTATAAACAAATCGCTCAGCTTAGGTCAAACATATATCATCACTAATCCGCTTTTATGTTTTCTGAAATTGCATTGCATAGTCACTAGGGGTACATTTATACCGTTTTTTAAAAATCGTAGAAAAATACTGAGAAGTCGAAAAACCACAATCATAACAAAGTTCTTTAATATTTAGAGGTTTTCTTTCCCTTAAAAACTTTGCAGCGGCCCTTAGGCGAATATCTATTAAATAATCCATGGGCGTCATGTTTGTAATTTGTTTGGAATACTTTGTTAAGCTAGTTTTTCCCAAGCCACAATATTCCGACATATCGTCAAGTGACCAATATTTCTCATAATCGATTTTGAGGTGATCAAGAAAAATCTCAACTGTCCTTAAATTCATTGTTAACCTTTCATCCAGTTCCACTCCCCTACTTTTGAACTGAAACATGATTTCCAATAGAAGTTCATTGATTAAAATAGTTAACTTTGAATGGGGTATTGAGGCACTACTACTTTTATCGAGAAAATACCCCAATTCCCTAAAACACCCCTGTAATTTTTTATCCGATTTCCAAATCTGCCCTTCATTCTGCCGTAAGATTTGTGTCAAATATGTTAAATCCTCGTTGGAAAGAATAATCCACTCTGGCCAGTTCCAGGTCTGATGGGGCTGTCTAACCCCAACATCAAGAATAAACCAATATAACTTACCTCGAGTGACATTAGGATTTCCTACTTTGTGAAGCTGCCAAGGCTTAGTTGTAGTGAAATTCCCGGGAGTAAGGTTAAACTTTTCCTTTTGAGTTGAGAAATATAAACTGCCCGATTCTAAAAAGGTTAATTCTATCCCTTCGTTCCTATGCCAGTCCAAACCCCATGTTTGGTCTTTTTTGGCATCCCAATAACCTACGCTGCAAATTCCGGGCAGTATGTGATCAGGCAATTCAATTCCTGGATAATTTTTTCTGCGGAGAGCACTTATGCTTA
>JBDNGW010000268.1:0-2867 GCA_041689735.1 Leeuwenhoekiella sp.
GGCTAACGGGAATAGGGAAGTACGTAAAATGAACCGCCTGTTGTTTTCAATCACACCGCATCCTTTGAGGGTTAAATTGAATACCCATTATTATATTCTGAAAAATACTTCTGGTGATTTGAACATTCAATTTATGGACGAATGACCTATTATTCGCACAGTAAAACAGATGAGAATGGGGCCACTTATGGCTCAAAAGAATTACACGTTCACACTAATGGAGTCAAGGAAAAAGCTTTATTTCATTTTTCAGAAAACCTATCATTAGGATACAGCAATGCGGAGTTAAAGGAAGTACTGGAAATCGTGGTAGGCTTTCATGATTTGGGAAAATACACTTCCTATTTTCAAAACTATCTTTTAAAGCAAGAACCCATTGATTTTTATTTAAAGCGCCATGCGCAATTGGGTGGTTTTGTTGCCTATAATTTTTTTGAAAAAATCGAAGAAAAAAAAGCCCTGTTATCGCTCTATCTTATTTTCTTGCATCACAGTCCGCTGATTGATGTACTTGAAATTTCCTCAAAACTAGGAGATGATCTGGAACAAATCTTTCAAAAGCAAAAGGAGGATTTAAACCTTAATATTCAAGCAATTAATGAGGATTTCAGAATAAACAATATTCAAGATCTTTTATTTTATTCCGAAGAGAAAAAGCTACGAAAGGGATTTAAATATTGGGGAAAAAAATATGCGGGCATTCAAGATTATTTCTTAATAAATTATTTGTTTTCCTTATTGATTGAAGGCGATAAACTGGATGCTTCAGATACAAACCCTTATTCATTGCAACCTATCAGACCGGATGCAGTTGACGATCGCTTTGGAAAACCATCCACTCAAAATAAAAGTTTAAAGGAACTTGACAACAATGAATTACGAAATTATTGCCGGGCGGTGGTGGTTTTAAATCTTGAACAAAAGGATATTTTAGAGCATTATATTTTTACCCTTACCGCGCCCACGGGAATCGGCAAAACAATGACCGCTCTTGATTTTTCATTGAAATTGAAAGACAAAATTAAACTTAAATCCGGAGTAGAATCGAGGATTATCTATGCCCTACCTTTTATCAACATTATTGAGCAGGCTCTTGACGAATATGAAAAAGTGCTGTACGGACAGAATATCAACATTTTAGGGCATTATCAATACGCGGATGTTTTTGGCAAAAATGGTGAACAAAAAGAAAATGAGGACGGTGCCGAACAAGGTTATAATCAGAAATTAATGGCGTTGGATACCTGGCAAGCCGATGTGGTCATCACTTCCTTTGTACAGTTTTTTGAAACCCTGATCGGTAATAGGAATAAATTGTTAAAAAAGTTCAATCACTTTGCCAATGCTATTATAATTATAGATGAGGTACAAACGCTTCGTTTGGATCAAATGCCACTGTTGGGCGCTTCCTTATTTTACCTTTCAAAGTTCTTAAAATCGCGCATTATTTTAATGACCGCAACAAGGCCCAAAATATTCGAACTGGCAGAACGGGAGATTTTAAAAGATCAAAATGAAAAAGTGGAAGTCAAAGAATTGCTTACCAATCACGAAGAAGTCTTTTCACTATTTGAACGCACTGCGATTTATCCACTTTTGGATGCATTAAAAGAAGAGCAGGAAAACAGGACAAATGAATTTGTATCGTCAATTTTTGATAATAGATGGAATACAGAAAAATCCTGCTTGATTGTTTGTAATACCGTTAAACGTTCTGTAGAAGTTTTTGAAGTTATAAGTAATTATTTGGAGGAAAAAAACCTTAAAAACCCTATTTATTATTTATCTACCAATATTATACCTGCACATCGCTTTCAACGTATTGAAGGTATTAAAAAAGATATTCAACAAAATAAAAATCCCATTTTAATTGCGACTCAAGTTGTTGAAGCTGGGGTGGATCTGGATTTTGATATGGGTTTTCGGGATATTGGGCCCATTGATTCCATTATTCAAGTAGCGGGAAGGATTAACAGGAACAATAATCCCAATAAATTACATTCTCCTTTATATGTGATTGATTTTGATACAAAAGCAACAATGATGGTATACGGCCGATTAACCTATATTCAAGCCAAGAAGTCGTTGGAAACGCAAGAATGTTTCTTTGAAAATGAATATTTGAAACTTATTACGGAATATTTCGATGGAATTTCAGAAAAAAATTCCTTTGCAGATGCCCGAACTTTTTTCAATTCTATGAAAACCTTAAAATATGATTCCGAGGATAAGGAATCCTTACCTGTTTCTGCCTTTCGGATCATCGAAGAGTCAGACCGCTATGCTCCCGTATTTATTGAAATAAACGATAAAGCCTCTTTAATCTTGGATAAGTACCTTCAAAAAATAAAGAATGAAATAAGTAAAGAAGAATTTAATAAAGAATGGAAATTAAAATTTCAGCAACATATAATTTCAGCCCCCAAATATCTTTGTGATGATTTAGAAACGGTCAATGAATATGAAGAGAATATATTAAAGGTGTCCAAAGGGGAATTGGAGACGCGATATTCTTTACAAACTGGTTTCAACAGAAAGTATAAAGAAGAAAACAGCGCATTTGTATTCTAAGGATCTGTTCAGAAATAAAGTGACCGAATTATAGGCAATTATTTTGTTCATCAATAAGGCGAAAAACGCAGACATAGCAGTAGCTATGGCGAGTATTTTCAACGCAGTTGCTGGGCAAAAGAACCCATAGAAATGGGCAGGTTATTTCTAAACAAATCCTAAGGCATTTTATTCTTGTCTATCTTTAATACTCAAAAACCTAAAAAACCATGGAAATCACAATATCGGGAGACGACAATACATCATTAAACCAAGTAAAAAGGCTTGCCGAAGAATTGGGGCTCAAAATCTCGGAA
>JBDNGW010000269.1:0-9213 GCA_041689735.1 Leeuwenhoekiella sp.
AAAAACATAAATGCAAACAATACTATAATTTGATTTCGCTTCGCATATCAAAATATAATTCAATCTAAAAATCATTTTCAGCGCTACAATCCCTGAGAGCATTGAGTGAACTGTACAATCAGAAAGTTTAAACGAAACTGTGTTATTTGCTTTCCTCAAGTACGCATTCGGCCGAAGCATTATTCAATAAATAGCTCCTTTTCACAGCGTTTAAAAAATCTAGTTTAGGTTGAAAAAGGACTGTTTTAAACTCATTTTAGGTAATATAATTCAATTATAGAACAAGTAAGCGTTTTCCGCAGAGCGGAAGGATTTAGGTTGGATTATCTTTAAAAGCCCGATATTAAAAATAATTAATATCTGCTAGAATGTTTTAGAAACTCCCTTTATTATATTCTATATCATTTCTACCGTTGAAAAAAAGCACTTTAAGCATTTACGATCAATTAATTGGTTCTAATTTATTTTGATTCTACACCATAAACTCTACAATCTACTCGATACTCTTTTTACTCTCTAAACTCCATACTCTGCACTCTACTTTGTACTCTTTACTCTTTTTACGCTGTACAATATACAGGCTACTCTCTACGATTTACTCTTTGTTCTCTTCTCTTTGGAAACAATATAGTTTATGCATATTCGTTAAGAGCTGCACGCCATTTACTGGCTTTTAATTTGTAATTTCGCTCACTTTTACGGAGGTCTCAAAAATGAAGTATTTTCTAATTGTTTCGGTTTTTTTCTGGGCTTTGCCCTTAAGCCTCCAGGCTCAGGAAGAAGAAGTGTTGATGACCGTTGACGGGCAGCCCGTTTACGTTTCTGAATTTAAACAGGTGTATAGCAAAAACCTTGATCTGGTTGCCGAAAGTGCGCAGCAGGATATAGACGGTTACCTGCAACTCTTTAAAAACTATAAGCTTAAGTTGGCCGCCGCCGAAGAACTTGGACTTAAAGAACGTGCCGATTTAAAAAGGGAGCTCGAGGGTTATAGAAATCAACTTGCCGAAAACTTAATGATGGATTCTCCCGTGACCGAAGCATTGGTGCAGGAAGCTTACGATCACATGATCAATGAAGTACAGGCCAGTCATATTATGGTTGCGGTGAGCGCAAACAGTCGCCCTGTAGACACGTTGATTGCGTATAAAAAAATAAAGGAAATTCGCCAACAGCTTAGTGATGGTGCAGATTTTGAAAAATTGACCAGGGCTGAAAGTGAAGATCCCTCTGTGGTAAATAACGGCGGTAACCTGGGTTGGTTCAGCGCTTTTAAAATGGTATATCCTTTTGAGAAAGCGGCTTATGATACGCCTGTGGGAGAAATTTCACCTATTGTGCGGTCCAGTTTTGGCTATCACCTACTTAAAACCACAGCAAAGCGTAAATCCCGCGGTGAGGTAGAAGTTGCTCATATTATGTTGGCGTTGAACAGTAACGAGAACGTCAACAATCAAGAGCGCCGGATTTACGAAATTTATCAAAAGCATCAACAGGGCGAATCATTTGATCTGCTCGCCCGGAAATACAGCGAAGATCCTAAAAGTGCCAGAAAAGGAGGTTTGTTGGACCGTTTTGCAGCTGGTGGCTTGAGTAGCCCTATTTTTGAAGATAAGGCTTTTGCGCTTGAGAATCCCGGTGATCTCAGTGAACCTTTTAGATCGGAAGTTGGCTGGCATATCATTAAACTTATTGGCAAGTATCCCATAGATTCGTTAAAGGCCCTGACGCCATATATTGAGGGCAAAATTAAAAGTGACAGCAGGTCGCGCCTGGTGGAAACTGCGCTTGATGAGAAATTGCAAAACGAACTCAATCCCTGGGAAAATGACACGGTGATAAAGCATCTGAAAACGGGTTTTCTGGCGGAAAAAAGACTTAAAGACCAGACACCACTTTTCATTATTAAAAACGACACCAGTACTGTTGCACAATTTGCTAATTTTTTAGGGAATGATCGCCAGTTTGTGAATGCTCAAAAAACCGACACTTTTGCCCTAAAAACGGGATATAATCGGTTTAAATCGGGCGTATTGCGGAATTATTACAAAACACATCTAGCTGAAAATAACATGGAATTTGCCCAAATAATCAAAGAATATCAAGAAGGGATCCTGCTTTTTTCCCTTATGGAAGATAAAATATGGAATCCCGCCAGAGAGGATTCGGTGGGACTGGCCGGTTATTTTGATAAACACCGCGAATCCTATGCGAGTCCAGAAAAATATGAAGTGCTGGTGGTAAACAGTACAGATTTGGCTTCTGCTAAAAAAGCAAGAAAACTACTAAAAAAAGGGCATTCTAATCAAGAAATAAAAGACGATTTGAATGCAGAAGGCAAAGTACAAGTATTTTTTACCAAAGCACTGGTAGCTGATGATGACGCTTTGCTTCCGGAAGGTTATACGGTAAAGCCTGGCGTTTCAGAAATTTATAAGGGAACAAACGAGTATGCGGTAGTAGATTTAAAAAAAACAATTCCTTCGGAAAAAAGGAACCTTGATGAGGTGAGGGGCGAAGTTATGGGCGACTTATCAGCAGTTTCTGGAAAAGCAATGGATGGAAGAACTTAGAAAGGTGCATACCATAAAAGTGAATGAAAATATTTATGAAAGCGTTAAAAAAGAATTGTCACATTAGATGAAAAAAACGGTCTTTATTTTAGTGATCTGTTCTGTGATATTTAAATCCTGCGAACTTTTTACCAAAAAAACAATGGGCTCTCCGGTGGCCCGCGTAGATGATTCTTATTTATATAAGGATGATGTGGCGGCGCTTTTGACACCAAAAATGTCAGTGGAAGACAGTGCGGTGATCGTAAACCGGTTTATTGATAGGTGGGCGACCCAGCAGCTGCTCATGGGCGGCGCGCGGCGCAATATTTCCCTGTCGGAACAGGAGCGTCTTGATAATCTGGTAAACCAGTATAAGCTTGATCTTTATGCGCAAGCCTATAAAGATGCACTCGTGTCAAAGACGTTAGATACAATGATAAGTGATACGGAAGCACGGGAATTTTATGAGCAAAATCCGACGAATTTTAAGCTGAATGATGAGCTTTTAAAATTGCGGTACATACATATGACGGAAAATCATTATGATGTGCGGGATATCAAGAAACGTTTTATGCGCTATGATTCTATAGATAAAAAGTACCTTGATTCCATCACTGTGCAGTTTAAGGCTCAATTTTTCAACGATTCTATCTGGATAGATAAGAATACGATAATTGCTAAAATTGACCCGATAACGTCTGAAAATGCGTCGAAATACCTAAAAAAAACGGATTTTCTTGAACTGCGTGATTCATTAGGGGTATATTTGATTTCGATCAAAGAGCACCTCATGCGCAATGATGATGCGCCTCTTGAATATGTTATGCCCACGGTAAAGCAGATTATTTTGAACAAGAGAAAATTGGAGTTAATTAAAGAACTGGAAAAGGATATTACAAAAGATGCGATCAAAAACAAACAATTTGAAATCTATAACTAAAAATATGCTTGTTATGGGCCTTTCCCTTGTGGGAATTGGCGCTACGGCACAGGAAATAGTAAATACAGAAGATACTGCCAGCGCGGTAAAGGATACCGCAATCGTAGTGCAGGCAGGTTTTAAGGTAGATGGCGTGGCTGCAGTGGTAGGTGAATATGTCATTCTTGATAGTGACATATCCAAAGTCAGGGCAGGACTGCAGGAACAGAATGTGGATGAAAGTGAAACCACGAGTTGCAAATTACTGGACCGCCTTATGGAAAATGAACTATATACCCACCAGGCGGTAATTGATAGTGTGCCTATTTCTGAGGCTCAGATACGCTCGTTCGGACAGCAGCAGACCGCGAGCTTTTTACAGAAATTTGGTGGTGATGAAGAGCGTTTATTGAAATTTTACAAAAAGGAATCAATGTCTGCCCTCGAAGATGAGCTTTTTGAGATTAACAGAGATCAAGAACTTGCCCGCGCAATGCAGGGACGTATTGTCGAAAATGTAGAGGTCACACCAGAAGAGATCAGAACATTCTATAATAATTTTACGGAGGAGGATCTGCCATTTTTTGGTGAAGAAGTTGAGATTTCAAAAATCCAGATAGAGCCGGAAGTGCCCGAGGAAGAAAAACAGAAAGTTATAGATGACTTAAACGGCTACCGTAAAGATATCGTAGAAGGCGGAAGCAGTTTTGCCACAAAGGCGGTTTTATGGTCTGAGGATGAGGCTTCCCGCGGCGATGGCGGACTGTACAGAGATGTAGACCGGAAATCGCAATTTGTAAAAGAGTTCAGGGATGTAGCTTTTAGTTTGCAGGAAGGTGAAGTGAGTGAGCCCTTTGAGACCGAATTTGGTTACCATATCATAAAGGTGGAAAAAATAAAAGGCCAAAAAGTCGATTTAAGGCATATTTTACGTATTCCCAAAGTAACCTCGACTTCTGAGGAAGATGCCAAAGATCTGATCACAAAAATCAGAAAGCGCATTGAAGATGGGGAATTGACCTTCAACGAAGCAGCAAAAGAATTTTCAGATGAAAAGGAAACCGCGAGCGATGGCGGTATTCTAATTAACCCCGTGACGCAGGACCGTATGTTTGAACTAAAAAACCTTCCACCGGATATTTACCCACGGGTACAGAATCTGAACGTTGGTGATATTTCACTGGTATTTAATAACCCCACGCGTACCGGGCGTACCCGCTATGAGATTTATACGGTTTCAAAAAAGGTCGAAGAACATAAGGCAGAATTTGCAAAAGATTACGTAAAGATCAAGGACCTTACCCTACAGGCAAAACAGATCAAGGCTATTCAAAAATGGCAAAAAGAAAAAATAGCCGAAACGTATGTAAAGGTAAATGGCGAATATCGTGGTTGTACTTACGAGCGTAACTGGCTAAAAAAATAATTTCATGTCTGATGTTGCTGCTATAGATGGTCTGGTAGGCCGCTATAAAGAATTGAAAATAGAGATAGGAAAAGTGATCGTAGGGCAGGAGAAAGTGGTCGATGAGGTCATAATTTCCATTTTTTCAGGCGGCCACGCATTGCTTATAGGAGTTCCCGGTTTGGCAAAAACTTTAATGGTAAATACCATTGCGACTGTTCTAGGACTCGATTTTAAGCGTATTCAGTTTACTCCAGACCTTATGCCCAGCGATATTCTGGGATCGGAAATACTGGATGAAAACCGGAATTTTAAATTTCTAAAAGGTCCGATTTTCGCAAATATCATCCTCGCCGACGAGATCAACCGAACCCCGCCCAAAACTCAGGCCGCCTTACTGGAAGCAATGCAGGAAAAAGCGGTTACGGTAGCAGGAACACATTATGAACTTCCCAAACCTTATTTTGTCCTTGCTACGCAAAATCCCATAGAGCAGGAGGGAACATATCCTTTGCCCGAAGCACAGTTGGATCGCTTTATGTTTGCGATCAATCTAGAATATCCTACCCACGCGGAAGAAGTAGCCATCGTTAAAGCAACAACTGCAGATTATAAAGTGACTTTACAACCGCTGTTCAATGCAAAGGAAATAGAGGATTATCAGCACTTATTAAGACGCATTCCCGTTGCGGACAATGTAATAGAATATGCGGTAAATCTAGTAGGAAAGACGCGCCCCAGTTCAGAAAAGGTTCCACAGGTGGTTACAGATTATATAGATTGGGGTGCAGGGCCAAGGGCTTCTCAAAACCTCATCCTGGCGGCAAAAACCCATGCGGCGCTTCATGGTAAATATTCGCCAGATATAGAGGACGTACAGGCAGTGGCAACGGCTATATTGCGTCACCGACTCATAAAAAACTACAAAGCGGAAGCCGAGGGCCTTTCTATAGAAGGTATCATCTCGCAACTTTTATAGCGCATCATACAGCGTCATAAAGCATCGGTGGACAAGCCGTGATCAATTTACTTTACATTTTAACCAATTTTTTGTACTTTTGTAGTCTTTTTTAAGAGTTATTTAAACCTGCCTGTCGTGCCTTGGCAGGCAGGGTCAATTTAAAGTGATTTTTTCCGAAAGCTTCCCGATAGTTATTGGAGAAAAATCAAAAATCATTCTAATTAAATAAGCTTTAATAAGAGTTCAACGGAGAAAAATTATTTATAAAACAACTACATATGGCATTTGACATCGATATGATCAAAGGGGTTTACAGCAAAATGGTGGAGCGCGTAGACGCTGCACGTAAGCTTACGGGAACACCCTTGACCTTAGCTGAAAAAATATTGTATTCCCACCTGTGGGACGGCAATGCAGAAAAAGTGTTCACACGCGGTAAAGACTACGTAGACTTTGCCCCAGACCGTATTGCTTGCCAGGATGCTACAGCCCAGATGGCATTATTGCAGTTTATGCAAGCCGGTAAAAAAACAGTAGCGGTTCCCACAACTGTTCACTGTGATCACTTGATTCAGGCAAAACAAGGAGCTAAAAAAGATCTTGCACGCGCCAATGAAACAAGTAATGAGGTTTTTGACTTCTTGGAATCTGTTTCCAATAAATACGGAATTGGTTTTTGGAAACCGGGTGCAGGTATAATTCATCAGGTAGTTTTAGAGAACTACGCATTTCCGGGAGGAATGATGATAGGTACAGATAGTCACACGGTAAACGCAGGTGGTCTGGGTATGGTGGCAATAGGAGTTGGCGGTGCTGATGCCGTTGATGTAATGGCCGGAATGGCTTGGGAACTGAAATTCCCCAAACTTATCGGGGTTAAATTGACCGGAGAATTGAATGGCTGGACAGCTTCTAAAGACGTTATCTTAAAAGTAGCAGGTATACTTACCGTAAAAGGTGGTACCGGCGCCATAGTGGAATATTTTGGCCCTGGGGCTAAAAACCTTTCGGCAACTGGGAAGGGTACGATTTGTAATATGGGTGCGGAAGTTGGTGCAACCACTTCCACATTTGGTTACGATGAGTCCATGGAGCGTTTCCTAAGGGCTACAGACCGTGCAGATGTTGCTGATGCCGCAAACGAGATCAAAGAATATTTGACTGGTGATGACGAAGTATATGCTAATCCAGAGCAGTATTTTGATGAAGTGATCGAAGTAAATCTTTCTGATTTGCGTCCACACCTCAATGGTCCTTTTACACCAGATCTAGCAACTCCAGTAGGTGAATTGGGTAAAAAGGCAAAGAAACATGACTGGCCTTTAAAAGTGGATTGGGGCCTTATAGGTTCTTGTACTAACTCTTCTTATGAAGATTTATCAAGAGCGGCTTCCATTGCCCAACAGGCAATCGATAAAAAATTAATACCAAGGAGTGATTTTGGTATCAACCCAGGTTCTGAACAGATTCGTTTTACTGCGGAACGTGACGGTTTGCTACAGGTATTTGAAAACCTGGGAGCTACTATTTTTACCAATGCCTGCGGACCATGTATCGGTCAGTGGGATCGTAGCGACCGTAAAGGTGATGAGAAAAACACTATTGTACACTCGTTTAACCGTAACTTCTCCAAGCGTGCAGATGGAAACCCAAATACACATGCTTTTGTAGGATCTCCAGAAATGGTTGCGGCAATTGCAATTTCTGGTCGTTTGGATTTTAACCCGATGACAGATACCTTATTGAATGAAGATGGCGAACATGTTAAATTGGACATACCTGTGGGCCTTGAGCTTCCGCCAAAGGGATTTGCAGTTGATGAAAATGGTTATCTCGCTCCCACAGAAGATGGTAGTTTTGTAGATGTAAAAGTTGCAGGGGACAGTGAGCGTTTAGAATTGCTCAAACCTTTTGAGCCCATTGAGGATTCTGAATTGAAAGAGGTTAAATTGCTTATTAAGGCATTTGGTAAATGTACTACAGATCATATATCTATGGCAGGCCCTTGGTTGCGCTATAGAGGTCATCTCGATAACATTTCAAACAACTGTTTGATAGGTGCGGTCAATGCGTACAACAAAAAGACAAACTTTGTGATGAACCAGCTTAGCGGAGAGTATGGGGGTGTGCCGGATACACAACGTGCGTATAAAGCGGCAGGAATCAAAACAATAGTTGTGGGTGATCATAACTACGGGGAAGGTTCTTCACGGGAGCACGCAGCAATGGAGCCTAGATTCTTAGGGGTTGCCGCTGTATTGGTAAAATCATTTGCACGTATTCACGAAACAAACCTTAAAAAACAGGGTATGTTGGGCTTGACTTTCGCTAATGAAAGTGATTACGATTTGATACTGGAAGATGACACATTCAGCTTTTTGGATATCGAAGAATTTGCTCCAGATAAGCCGCTTACTATTGAAGTAACACACAAAGACGGAGCCAAAGACACCATTATTACGAACCATACCTATAATGATGCACAAATTGCCTGGTACCGTGAAGGTTCTGCACTAAACTTAATCCAAAAGCAAAACGCTTAATTTTAATTGGGATATATAGAGAAAGCCAAACCCAAGAAAGGGTTTGGTTTTCTTTTTTTAGCAGGTATACTACCTGTTTATAAAATACGTTTTGTTTAAACTTAAATATAAAAATATGAGAATGTATAAATTAGTAATGCTAATGGGGTTTTGCGGAATACTCATAAGCTCATGTTCTGGAAATGATGATGGGCCAACGGCCGGAACCATTAAACTTGATGTAATAGGCCTGCAAAAGCTTGAAGCAAATGTAGAGTATGAAGCGTGGATTGTCGTGGAGGGCGAAAATAAATCGCTGGGCCGCTTTACGGATGTAAATTTCCCTAAACAATTTAGGACCAATAGCAACGATATTGCCAATGCAACCCAGTTTAAGTTGAGTATCGAGCCGGGTAACGATCCCAGTCCAGCAATCAGCAATACCGTTTTATTAAGCGGTAATTTTGCCGGTAATGGAGCTCAATTGGATATAAAGGGCACTTTGGGCAGTTTTGAAAATGCTTCCGGAGTTTTTATGCTAAAAATACCCACAGACAATGATCCAAATAACGAACAGAGCGGCATTTACTGGCAACGTCCAGACAATAGAGCGGGATTGCAGCTTCCCAGTTTGCCCGAAGGATGGAAATATGAAGGCTGGGTAACCGTACCTACGCCCAATGGAACCGTAAATCTTTCCACCGGAACATTCAATCAGCCCAATGGGCAGGACGATTTTTTACCGTATAGTAGGACGGATAATGCACCACCAGCCTTTCCTGGTGAAGACTTTTTAAATTTGAACTTGCTTTCTAAAAGTGGAGTGAATACCATTCCAGATCTACGCGGTA
>JBDNGW010000270.1:0-5841 GCA_041689735.1 Leeuwenhoekiella sp.
CCTAATACGCATCGTTGAGTGGCGGGGGTGGTCTGTTGATGTAAAAGTAACACAAAGTTGTCAATTAATGATATTGTTTTAAGTTTAATTCTACAGAATATAGAAAGATTTGCTACTTCAATTTTATAAGTCACTACAGAGCATAGATTTACTTGTCTTTTTCATTTATATATTACAGAAAAAGCAATTAAAAAAATTCCATTTATAAATTGGTCAAGTTTTTTGGGTGCAACATGTAATTTAGAATATATAACTTCTAACAACTTTCCTTTAAATCTGGCTCAATATTCGCTAATTTTAGGGTCATTTTCCTCAATATACAATCTATACTTTTTCATTGTTTTAGGGCTTACATTTTAGCCAAAAAACAATAGAAATAGCGATAAAATAAGCAATAACCCATGTATTTAATATTCGATACCGAAACCACTGGTCTGCCCAAAAACTGGAATTCCCCGATCACTGACGGCGACAATTGGCCGCGCGCGATCCAGATTGCCTGGCAGTTGCATGACAATATGGGAAATTTACTGGATCATCAGGATTATTTGATTCGTCCAGATGGTTTTGACATTCCCTATGATGCAGAGCGCATCCATGGGATTTCAACGGAACTTGCCATGCGCGACGGATTTCCATTAGCAGAGGTTCTGGGTAAATTTAAGGCCGCGCTGGGTGAAACTAAGTTTGTCGTGGGTCAAAACGTAGGTTTCGATATCAAAATAATGGGGGCGGAATTTCACCGTTTGGACATGCAAAACCAGTTGCAGGAACTCCCTGTACTGGATACCTGTACCGAAACCACCGCCCAACTCTGCCAAATTCCCGGCGGACGCGGTGGTAAAATGAAATTACCAACCCTTACCGAACTGCACGAGTACCTTTTTAACACGCCTTTCGCGGAAGCACATAATGCCACGGCAGACGTTGAGGCTACCACGCGCTGCTTTCTCGAACTGGTAAGGAGGCGCGTTTTTTCTCAGAAAGATCTGGATGTGCAGACCGGATATTTTGAAGCCTTTTCAGAAGTCAATCCGCAGCCCATTCCGCTTATTAAGCTGAAACATATCAATCTGGAAAAGGCTTCCGCTGAAATCAGATCAGCACTTCAAAAAGTGGAGGGCGCCGATATTTCTTCCGCAGAAATCAAGGAAAACGTCGAGCAAATGGCGCAAGTGGATTTTGTTCATTTGCACAACCACTCGCAGTTTTCCATATTGCAGTCCACCTCTAGCGTCGCAGACCTTGTAAACGCAGCAAAAAAGGAGAAAATGCCCGCAGTGGCCATCAGCGATATGGGCAACATGATGGGCACTTTTCATTTCGTAAAAGCGATTACTGCCTACAACAAGGATCTTAAAAAGAAAAATGCGGAACTGGAAGAAGCTGGCGAACCCATTACCGATAAGTCCATAAAACCCATTGTGGGCGTAGAACTTAATGTGTGCGAGGATCACACCAATAAGAGTCAGAAAGATAACGGATATCAAATTGTGTTTTTGGCTAAAAACAAGCGCGGTTATCACAACTTGGCCAAAATGTCCTCGCTCGCTTACACCGCTGGTTTTTATTACATCCCACGCATAGACCGGAAAATCGTTGAGCAATATAAAGAAGACCTCATCGTCCTGACCGGAAATCTGTATGGCGAAGTGCCCGGAAAAATCCTGAATATGGGCGAAAATCAGGCCGAAGAAGCGCTTTTATGGTGGAAGCAAACCTTTGGCGCCGATCTGTACATTGAACTGATGCGCCACGGACAAGAAGATGAAAACCGGGTGAATTCCACCTTGATTGATTTTTCAAAAAAGCACGATATAAAAACGGTTGCCACCAACAATACTTTTTACATTGAGCAGACCGATGCCGAAGCGCACGACGTGTTGCTATGCGTAAAAGATGGTGAAAAAGTAGCCACACCAAAGGGCCGTGGCCGCGGTTACCGTTTTGGGCTGGATAATGATCAGTATTATTTCAAGACCGCCGAAGAGATGAAAGCGCTCTTTAAAGATCTACCGGAAGCTATTAGCAATGTGCAGGAAGTGGTTGATAAAATCGAGGCTTACGATCTCGCTCGGGACGTGTTATTGCCTGCGTTTACGATCCCTGAAAAATTTATTATTGAAGAAGATAAAACCGATGGCGGAAAACGAGGTGAAAACGCCTATTTACGCCATATAACCTATGTGGGCGCGAAAAAACGTTATGGTGAAAACATAGATGAAGAGATTAAGGAACGAATTGATTTTGAGCTTTCGGTAATCGAAAATACCGGCTATCCGGGCTATTTTCTCATCGTGGAGGATTTTATTCGCGAGGCGCGCAATATGGATGTTTCGGTAGGGCCGGGACGGGGCTCTGCGGCTGGGAGTGTGGTTGCCTATTCCTTATGGATCACGAATATTGATCCTTTGAAATATGATCTGCTTTTTGAGCGTTTTCTCAATCCCGATCGGGTGAGCATGCCGGATATCGATATTGATTTTGACGATGAAGGCCGAAGCCGCGTTATGGATTATGTGATCCAAAAATACGGTGCCAATCAAGTGGCGCAGATCATTACCTACGGAACCATGGCAGCCAAAAGTTCGATTCGCGACACCGCACGCGTTTTAGATCTTCCGCTAGGTGATGCGGACCGTATTGCCAAATTGATCCCCACGATGTCCAAATTGAACAAGATTTTTGGACAATCTGATGCCGATTTAAAGAAAAAGTTTCGCAGTGATGATTTGATGAAAGTCAATGAACTGTTGAACCTGGCAGAAGGCGATGACCTTGAAGGTCAAACACTGCGGCAGGCACGCCAACTTGAAGGCTCCCTGCGCAATACCGGTATTCATGCCTGCGGGGTAATTATCACGCCAGACGATATTACCAATTTTGTGCCCGTTTCCACTGCAAAAGATTCCGATTTATACGTTACGCAGTTTGACAACAGCGTGGTGGAAGAGGCCGGACTCCTTAAAATGGACTTTTTAGGGCTGAAAACGCTTACGCTTATCAAGGATACGGTAAAACTGGTCAAGCATAAACATAACGTAGACCTCGATCCCGACAGTTTTCCACTAGATGATGAAAAGACCTATGAACTCTTTCAACGTGGAGATACGGTCGGGATCTTTCAGTATGAATCGCCGGGGATGCAAAAACATATGCAGGCCTTAAAACCTACCGTATTTGAAGATCTGATTGCCATGAACGCCCTGTACCGCCCGGGCCCGATGGAATATATTCCCAGCTTTATCGCCCGGAAACACGGTGATGAGGAAATCGCCTATGATCTTCCCGAGATGAAGGAATATCTGGAAGAAACCTACGGGATTACCGTGTATCAAGAACAGGTGATGCTGCTTTCACAAAGTCTGGCCGGTTTTACCAAAGGTGAGGCGGATGTGCTGCGGAAGGCTATGGGTAAAAAAATCCTCTCAGTTCTTGTCAAAATGAAACCCCAATTTTTAAAAGGCGGAGAGAAAACGGTCATCCGCCGGAGATTTTGGAGAAGATCTGGAAAGACTGGGAAGCTTTTGCCGCTTACGCCTTTAACAAATCGCATTCCACCTGCTACGCCTGGATCGCTTACCAGACCGCTTACCTAAAGGCGCACTACCCAGCAGAATATATGGCCGCGGTATTGAGCAATAACATGAGCGACATCAAACAGGTGACCTTTTTTATGGAAGAATGCCGCCGTATGGGACTTGAAGTTTTGGGCCCAGACGTGAATGAATCCTATAGAAAATTTACCGTAAACGATCGTGGCGCGGTGCGTTTTGGAATGGGAGCGGTAAAAGGCGTAGGTACAAATGCGGTAGAAACCTTAGTTGCAAACCGTAAGGAAGGCCCTTATAAAAGTGTTTTTGATCTTGCCAAGCGCATCGATCTGCGCGCGGCCAATAAAAAAGCATTGGAAAGCCTTGCACTTGCCGGTGGTTTTGATGGATTTAACACCTCACACCGCGCGCAGTATTTTAAAGATGAAGGCGACGGGGTTACCTTTCTGGAAAAAGCGGTGAAATATGGTGCGCGCTTTCAGGAAAATGAAAATTCGGCACAGGTGAGTCTCTTTGGCGATGCCAGTGAAGTACAGATTCCAGAACCCGTCATCCCTCCATGCGAAGAATGGGGAACTATGGAAAAACTGAAACGGGAAAAAGAAGTGGTGGGGATCTACATTTCGGGACATCCACTGGATGATTATAAGATTGAAATGGAGAATTTCTGCAACGGGAAAGTAAGCGATTTTCATAACCTTAACGATTCACTGAACAAAGAGATCACCTTTGGCGGCGTGATTACCGAAGTACAGCACCGCGTTTCCAAAAACGGCAAGGGCTGGGCCGCATTTTTTATTGAGGATTTTAATGATTCTTTTGAATTCCGCATGTTTGGGGAAGATTACCTAAAGTTCAGGCATTTCTTGATCCCCAATAGTTTTGTGCATGTGCGGGTTTACATCAAAGAGGGATGGACAAACCGTGAAACCGGCAAAAAAGGCGATCCCCGCATTCAGTTCAATAATTTTATGCAATTGCAGGATTCCATGGAAACCTTTGGAAAAAAACTCACCATTAATTTTGATTTACAGGATGTTCAAGAAGAGCGCATCGATTTGCTGCGTGAGCTTTTACTGAATTACCGTGGCGAGCAAAACCTGTATTTCTATGTTTTTGATCCAAAGGACAAATTGTCGCTCCAAATGCCCAGCAGGAAGAAAAAGGTTAAAATATGTGGTGAGTTATTGACGGAATTGAAGGAAAAGAATATGAGTTATAAGTTGAATTGAGATCCCCACAACCCTCCCCCCAACCCCCGAAGGGGGAGTTTGAAATGGATTCGTGTTATATTCGTGAACCAGCTTTAGGGCTCCCCGCCTTTTCAAGGAGGGGAAAATTTCAGCTTGCTGAAAGAGGGGTGGTTCTACATTGTGATTTCAAAAACATTGCTCATTACCAATCGCCTACCTTTCTCACTTTTCTAAAAAATATATCTACATAGTTTATAGTTGTTTTTTAGTTTCTAAAACTTAATATGTTTAATATAATAGCGTGTTGGAATGTGCCTAAAAATGCCGAATATATGCAGTAAAGTTTTGTGTTGAAACGTTGCAAGAATTGGAAGGAAAAAAATATGAGTTTTTAATTGAATTAATACCCAGCCCAGCCCTACAAAGTTGGAGTTTGAAAAGGATTCGTGTCACATTCGCGAACCAGCTTAACGGCTCCCCGCCTTTTTTCAAGGAGGGGAAAATTTCAGCCCTGCCTGCCGGTCAGGCAGGTTGCTGAAAGAGGGGTGGTTCTACATTGTGATTTCAATTAAACATTGCTCATTACCAATCGCCTAACCTTCTCACTTTTCAAAAAGTATGTCCACATAATTACTGGTGTTCCGATATTCCGTATGCAGATCTCGCAGATAAGCCAAAACTTTCTTGCGCGCAGGATGTCCGGGACTTAGGCAGTCCTTGATCTCACTATCGGTAACGGTAAGAGCGATGTACCAGTTGCCTTGCCGGGTAAATTGAGAATCTTCCAGTATAGGATCATGACCGTTTTTTTCCAATAGTCCGTCAATTATGACAGGTATGAGATTTATGGTTTTATCGGGAATTTCCACTTCGTGAAACGAAAAATAGCATGACTTACCATTGATTTCAAAAGGGACATTGAACGCTACATCCTGACCATAAAGCTGATCTTTAGGATCTGTTAAGAAATAAAGTGACTGAATTATAGGCAGTTATTTTGTTTGACCACAAGGCGAAAAACGCAGGCATAGCCGTAGCTATGACGAGTATTTTCAACGCAGTAGGCAAGCAAAAGAACACGTAGCAACGGGCAG
>JBDNGW010000271.1:0-4354 GCA_041689735.1 Leeuwenhoekiella sp.
ATAAGGTGGCGATTACTGCGGTGAATTTCTTTAAGCGCAACTTTAAGGTGGGTGGTTTTGTGGATCGTCCATTCAAGAAGTGGAAGAAATCCAAGTATCCCGGGAAAAAGGGCACCACCATGGTGCAGAGCGGTAAAACGCGGCGCGACATCAAAAAGCTTCTGGTAAGCCAGCGCAAGGTGATCGTGGGGATAGGGAGCCATAACGCCCATGCGGAAATGCACAATACCGGTGGGAAGATCCCGATCACCCCAAAGATGCGCCGCTTTTTCTGGGCGAAGTGGTACGAGACAAAAAAGGACTTCTGGAGAAATATGGCGCTGACCAAGAAAACGCAGCTTGATATCCCGAAACGGCAATTTATAGGCGACTCCAGAGTACTCGAGGTAACCGTGGAGCGTATGATCATGAAAGAACTTAAAAAAGCATTAGGATGAGCGCAAAAGGACATACGTATTTGGAAATAAGCACCTTTCTCATGGATACCGTTGAAGGGCTTGAATTTGTGGATAAGGACAAAGGCCAGCTGGAGGACATCAGTAACTTTGTCTTTCCACGGCCTGCGGTTTTTATCAAATTTGGGAGGTTTGAATATACCAGCACCGGCACCAAGGCCAAAATTGGTAAGGGCGTTATTGTCTTTCGCACCGCTATAGAGAACTATGCCGATAGCTACACGGGATCAATCAATCAGGATCAGGCGCTCGCTTTCTTTGAATTCAATGAAAAGGTGCACAAGGCACTGGAGGGATTGAGCGGTACCTATTTTACCAGTCTCAATAAAGTGGCCGATGAGGACGATACCGAGCATAAGAACGTGATCGTAACGGTACTGGAGTATGAATGCAACCTCGCAGATGACAGCGCCGAAAACAAAAAACGCTTTGTGCTCACCGATCCCGATCTGGATATAAGGCATAAAAAAAACCCGCTGGGGAAGCAGGTTTATGTGAGTGATCGGTTTATTGTTTAGCGATCCTTGGCCGAAACCACTTCAATCTTCCCCTGATTATCGCCCAGGTAACTTATGGTGGCCACATCAGTAAGAAAACGCGTGGTGGCAAACTCACCCTCCTTTACATCATCCAGACTAACGCTGCGTGACCAGAACCGGGTAAAGAATTTTACAGTGTATTCCCAGTCACCGGTGATAAGCACCTTATCAACAATGCCGTTGCGGTAGCCTTCTACCGGTTTTGTGCTCATGGTATAGGTAAGGTAAACGGGCTTTTCTTCCCCCTGTCTCAATTTAGGGGTGTAGGTCTGGGAGAAGGTGTTATTCTCTTCAATAAATTCGCCGCTGGCCATATTTAATCCGGACTGAAGAAAACCCTGTATCATCATTAAAGGAATATATGGCTCGACATTAGAAAGTAAAGTTTCTCTATTATTGCCACTCGCGGCATCAATTTCATTGTCACCAAAAGAGGTCTGTGCTTGTATCATCATGGGGAGGATCAAGAATAATAAGAGTAGTGTTTTCATCATCAAAGATTTTTATAATAACCGGTGCGGCTCACGATGAGCCATATCGTATTTTCCTCTAAAGGTAAGAATTCATCTGCTAATAACTCCAGGGCATAATCTACGGCCAGCCTTTTTTTGTCGGTCAGGGCGGTGAACCGCTGGCGAATACGTGTATTGCGCTGGATTAGTTTCTGGTTGCTGGCCATACTGTGTTTGGGGTTAGGCAAATATAACGCCACTTTATGGAATATCACGTGTTTAACGGTTTTAAACAATAAAGGCCACCCTGGGGTGGCCTTATCCGTACTCATTGCAGCGCCTTGCTCCGTTGTTTTTTGGTAGGCTCCGATGCCCTTAGCATCTTGATCGCGTAGTACAGTTCCTCAGTATCGATTTGTTCGGGGTTTTGACTCTCAAGAAGTCCGTACAGCGCCTTTCGGCAATTAACGAGATCATCAATGGCTTCCCCCATCATCATCAACTTTTATTAACAATCGACCTGATCGTAATTCAACACTCATGCGGTTCTCTTTTTTTTTAGATTAAAAATTGAAAACACACAAAAAAGTTGGCAAAATAGGCTTGGGTACTGCCGTGGTAAGCGTTGCTTTTCCAATGCGCATCCTTAACCTCACTCATTTGCATAAACATACGCAGAAAAAAGGGTATGGTTCTGTTATTAATCGACAAAGTGCAAAATTAGGCGTTATTGTGATAAATTCAACTCTATGACCTGTCCAAAATGCGGAAGCAACGAAATTCATGTAACAGAAACCGGGGGCTTCGGTTGGAAAAGGGGCTGCGCCGCTGGCTGTCTATTTTTCCCTTTGGTGCTGCTTGGCTTTTCCAAAGGGAAGAAAATCCAGAAGGTGTGTTTGGACTGTGGTAAAAAGTTTAAGTGAAGTGGGTAACGGTGGATAAACGGCATTGAAACGACCGTTTATCCCTTCGTTATCGATCAATCCGGTGGGTTCACCATAAACTTGGCTTTGGTCTGGCACCACAGCTCGCACTGGTTGACATCGCCACACGTGCAGGGCGGTAATTTGTGGTTGATCTCAGCGTGAATAAAGCACTCTTCCCAGAACTCGGTCATTTCCTGCTCATCCATGCCCAGGGCGAACAGCTCGCCGTTGATCTTGATCGCGCGTGTCCTGATCTTTGCGATCTGTTCTTTTCGGGTCTTAGGTCTTGAATGGGTTCATACGGCGGCGGCATAATCAACGCCGGTGGCGCTGCGGTTCTTATTGAGGAAATACAGGGTGGCGTCTGTTTGCGGCACGATCTTGATGCCCAGTGCATGTGCCAGGCGGATCTCGTCCCACATCCCATTGCTTATTTTATTGCCATAGAGCCAAAGTTCCTCTACGATGCCACTTTCAATAATGGCCAGACCGTTTTTAAGGCCGCGCTCGCGCTCTGAGGGTATGTTATCGCTCAATGCCTCGCAATCTGCGAAATACGGCACAAAAGGTACTATATTGGCTTGGCGCAGGTTGATTTTACGTACTATCTTCTTTATTTTTTCTAGGTTTATGGCTTTTTTCCAGCTGTGGCCCACGGGATGGGCGATGTAGCATATTTTCATTTGTTTATTTTTATTGTTATTCATATTATTATTTTCTCCACGCGACCGGCTTTCAAAATGCAGCGGGCTTTGAGAATTCCTTGATCATTATTTCTCTTGAAACCCTTATGGGCATAAATTTTTGAGAATTCTTCTGCCCAACTTTCAAATTTTTCTGCTAGTGGCAAGATGCCAAGTGGCACAGAGTTGAGCGCATAGTCGTTATCAAGGGTTTTTATATAGATGAACCAACCTGAAAAAAGCCAACCTGTGTTGTTAAAAACCCAAATATAGCAAGGTTTGTTCTGCTCAGCTGGCCGCCGCTTGAATTTCAAACTGGCCTCCTGATTAGCTTTCCGTTTTGCGAAAATATCGCGCCACAAGATTTGTTTATATTCGCCCAAAATCGATTTTTCAATTCTTGCAACTCCCTGCGGGAGCTCCTTACCGTTCCTTGTAATTATCATTTAAAGTGTATTTAAATAGGTTTTCATGGCCATTAAAAGGCCGATGCACAAGGCGATCATTGCGGAAATTACCAGACCGCATACAAAGCCGTTTTTGAATTGCTCTGGGCGATTGTCGCTGGTTTTATCTTTCATAGGGAATGAGTTTTGAATTGTCCTTGCAATACAAGGGGTGCTTGGGGTTGCCGTCCTTGTTTATATGAAGGCAGTGGAGATCAAATGCGCTATACCTATCGAGGAACCAAGCCGCCCTATCCTTCACGGCCTTATTAGAACCCCATGCTACCAAGACAGGTCTTCCAGCTTGCATCATGCCGTCGATGAACCCTTCGTTCATTTCGCCCACCGGGTCTGCTACCTTGTCAAGAACATCGGGGTCGCTCGATACAAAAGCGAAAAGATTGACCACGTAAATCGAACCGAAGCCGTTGTTTTTTGCGATCTTGATCAGTTTGAGTACGGTGCGGTCATTCTCCACGTAATCGGCCGTTGAAGGGTTTAACATGACTACGCGCAAAGGCGTCTCACGAAAATCCCACACTCGGCACAGGGAATAGCGGTACTTGGTGCAGTGGCTGAAGGTTGCGTTCTCATAGTCTTTTTTCATGGTTATTGCTATTTTTATTAATATTTCGATCATGGCCCTCAATCATTGACACGGCCACAGCGGCCACTTGGATCAGTTCTTTTCTATATTCGGCCTCGTCAGCTTGATTGTAGTATGTTTCCAAAGCGGCCTTGTTTACCTCTCCAACCTCTTCCCCGAGTATTGGGAGCCATTCAAACGGATGATGATCGCGATCTGCTCCGAATTTGTCATCCTGTCTTTTCCGCTCCTTTTTGATTTCTTGAA